>JAFSBP010000439.1 GCA_017437205.1 Lachnospiraceae bacterium | reverse complement strand
TATTTGGATGAGGGAACAAGAGGATATTTTGTGTATGGCAACATTATGAAAAATGTTCAAGATGGTATCTATTTACATTTTGGCAGTGATAATGTGCTAGTAAATAACATAGTGATGAGCGAACGAGAAGGACGGAAAACAACGCCAATTTGGGGCAATGACAAAATGGCTACATATACGATTGCAGATCGTTTCGCAAGGTCGGAAAACTGGAAGTCCTACTATGATATGTGGCTTGCAATGAGTGAAGACGCGAAAATGACCTTTAAACAAAGATATCCTAATTATTCACGCCTTTGGGAAGAAGTCAAGGAAGCGATCAATGTAGCCGGAGGAAATATGAATACCGGAATCGGCCGCTTTATGGCTGAAGGCAATTGTGCTAAGAATAATATAGTGGTTTTCTTTGAGGGGCTTCAATTTGAAGGTAGAAATCATACGGTTTCAGAAAATGCTGTCCTGTCAGTAGACCCGTTCGTAGATGCAGAGAACAATAATTATTCATTGAAGGATGATATAACACTGGGGTTTGAGTATCAAGAAATTGATATGAATAGAGTCGGTATTCTTGTGGTACAGAAGGATGGAATTGCTCCGTTTTCACTGTATGCTCCGTCTAATGGGTTTGATAAAGTTGACCCTCATAATGTTCTGTTGAAATGGACTTTATCAGGAGGAGCAGATACTTATCATTTAAAGATTGGTACTAACGCGGAATTGACTGAGAACGTAAGAGAATTTACGGTGGAGCACAATAGCTGTTTTTTTGATTGGGACGAGTATTTTGTTTATGATAAGAACTATTATTGGAGTGTGGTTGCCAACACGACAGCAAAATCCAGAATTCAGTGCCCAACTTATAGTTCTGTTTTTTCGTTTAAGACAATGACTGAAGATGAGTATTTTGAATTCAATGAAGTGAGTTTTGATACTCTGAACCAAATGATTGAAGTTGCCGAACAGTTTAGCACAGAAATGGTTGAGCAGTCGTTGGGGGGGATTTATTACGATGGAAGCAGGGCAGCGCTTAAGACGGCGATTGATAATGCGGAGGCTCTGATAAAGAATGGAACAAAAATGCTACAAACGGTGATAGATGAAGCTGTTGTTGAATTGGAAAACTGCATTATTAAGGCGCGAGCAAGTCGAGAGATTCGGCATATTACGTTTGAAGAACTTGATGCGACGGAATGGAAAGATCTTGGCAGTAATAGTGTAACTTCAGTGGTAGAAGGACAGGCGCTTTGCTTGATAAACACAAGTGGAAATCGTAAGGAGTCTGTATATAGAAAGGGATTGGGTACCCGAGATATTTTGTGCTTTAAATATAAAGTTGAAGAGAAGAGAATGTGGCACGGATTTGCTTTGGCGCAGACAAAATTAAGTTCTTTTATTACCAATGGTTCCGATGGATACTTTATTGCCATAAATCCGAATCATATAGAGCTTCAGAAATATCAATGTGGCGTGAAAGTGGCTCGGATTGATGTTCCGAATGATAGATCTGTTTTTATAGGAGGAGAGTATCATGATATTGAGATTGGTGCAATTAACTATGAAGATGGATCTGTTGGACTCCATTTTAAGATTAATGATAAGGTTATCTTTAATCCTGAAGTACATCGAGACACGAAGGAAGATGAAGCACTTCCGGGACGCCCGATTGCAGGAGTTACAGGGTTTGGTGTAGTTGTGAATAATATTAACGGAAAGACATATTTAATGAAAGCCGATACACAAATTTAAATCGTGTGCTTGAGGCAGAATTGCGAAGGAGGAATAGTATGAATCAAAGAGAAATATATGTAAAATCCACAAAGGATGGGACGATGCAGCCGTCTTTGTTTTATAAAGCCAATGGGGAGGATAAACGTCCTCTTTTGGTTGGTCTGCATACATGGAGTGCTGATCGATTCAATCAGATTCGCAATATGTTGCCCTATGCGGAAAAATATAATTTCCATCTCTTGTTGCCGGAGTTTCGGGGCAGTAATACAGTAAGTAATCCTAATTGTACCTATGCATGTGGATCAGATTATGCGAAGCAGGACATTATTGATGCAATAGAGTATTGTATAGCTGAGGATTGTGTGGATACAGATAATATTTTTCTATTAGGGGCGAGTGGAGGAGGTCATATGGCAATGCTCATGGCTGGGTTTTGTCCTACATATTTTAAAGCAGTTGGGGCATTTGTAGGCATTACAGACTTAAGGGCTTGGGCAGAAGAAAATCCGAAGTATTGTGGACATGTTTTTGCATGCTGTAACAATGATGAGGAAGAAATGAAAAAGCGTTCTCCGATGACCTATATTGATAGCATAGCAAAATCAAATATAAAGATTTTTCATGGGAAATATGATCCAAATGTGCCGGTGAGTCATAGTATTAGGATGTTTGATGCAATAAACAAGAAATATCCTAGGGCATCGGTATATTTGGATATATTTGACGGTGGTCATGAAATGGATATGGAAACGGCGATGAAATGGCTTATATCGCAGTACAAAAGGGTAAGGCAAGATGCTGTGACAGGATAATTGCAGAAATGAAAAATGACCTGCTGTTGTGAAGGAGGATTGTAATGGTATTAGAAGGGAAGCCGGAGAAGGACGGATTTCAATTAGTAAGTATAAATGAGAAATTTAAGTGTGCATTTATTACAAGTAACCCGCAGTATGCTTACGGTCAGGTAAGTGTTTTGAAGCGTCACAATAATTCAGATGAGATATTTACACTTATTTTAGGGGAAGCAACACTATTGACTGAAGAAGGCGATAAGGGATATGTGGATCAAAAATTGAAAATAGGTGTTTCCTATTGTGTAACAGCAGGCACATGGCATTATCTGGCAGTTTCTGATGACGCACTTGTTTTTGTGGTAGAAAATAGTGATGTTTCAAAAGATAATACAGATGAACTTTGCGTGGAAGACAAGAATCTATATATTTCCCCCAATTGTTAACAAAGAGAAAAGTCGGAGTCAATTATGAATCAGTATAAAGTTCCCATTATGCAAACACATTTGGATTTTCATACCTCACCGGATATTACCGGTATTGGCTCAAAATTCTCAAAAGAAAATTTTCAGATGGCGTTGAAAATAGGAGAATTGGAGAGCATTACTGTTTTTGCGAAATGTCATCATAGCATGTGCTATTATCCTACAAAAGTAGGTGTGATGCATCCGGGACTTAATTTCGACCTGTTGGGGACTATGATAGATGCTGCACATGAGATCGGTGTTCGGGCACCGATATATATTACTGCAGGCTGGTCAGATAAAGATGCACAAACTCATCCGGAATGGAGATCAGTATCAAAAGATGGAAAATATGTGACAACAGTTTCGTTTGATGAATCGGCCGCACAGGATGAGATGAAGGAGCATTGTGCCTGGCAAATGCTCTGCCTAAATGACGGGGAATACGCACAGCACATTTATGATATCACACGGGAGATTTGCGAAAACTATCCAGTCGATGGACTATTCTACGATATTAGCTTGGCTGATGGCGGAGTATGTTACTGCGCTTCGTGCAAAAAGGGTATGAGAGAGTTAGGTCTGGATATCGAGAATGAGGAAGATGCGAAGCGGTATTACGTAATGAAGCGTCAAACCTTTATGAAAAAGTGTGCTGATATTATGAGAAGATACCATCCCAATGCAACCGTTTTCTTTAATAGTGGTGGTGCGGACATTTATAAGCCTGAGTTTCACGAATATCAGTCTCATTTTGAGATGGAGGATTTGCCAACAGCATGGGGAGGTTATGATCAACTACCGATTCGGGCAAAGTATTTTGTAAATACCGGTAAACAGACAATTGGGATGACGGGAAAATTCCATTTGGATTGGGGAGAGTTTGGTGGGTTTAAATCAAAGGAAGCGTTGAAATATGAAGTAGTAAGTATGGCGATTTTTGGTGCTGGGGCATCTGTTGGCGATCATATGCATCCTGACGGTGAGATGGAATTGCAGACCTATGAAAATATCGGCTATGCATATCACTATTTAAAAAGAATCACTCCGTATTGCTACGGCGGAGAGAGTACAGCGAATATTGGTATTTATCTTTCTAAGGATAGAACAGTGAATGAAGGGCTTTCCAACATACTTTTGCAAAATCAATGTGACTATAATGTGATAGTGAACAACCATTTCGCAAAATATGATACGGTGCTTATCCCAAATGGTGTTGTGCTGGATGAGGACGGAATCGCTTCATTAGAATCGTATTTACAAAATGGTGGAAAATTGTTATTAATGGGTGATGCACTCGTTAAAGATGGAAGTTTTCAGATTAATATTGGACTTCAATATGAAGGAGAACCGGAATTTGACTGCGACTATTTGGTACCATTGAATCCCTGTGATGACTTGCCAAATGCGCCATTGCTTTGTAATTATCCGGGACATCGAACAACTGTCTGTGATGCGCAAATATATGCAGAATTTATCACGCCTTATTTCAAGCGTACATATGCACATTTTTGTGGACATAAAAACACACCGCATGATAAGAATTCAAAAAGTTATCCGGCGATAGCCAAGAGTGGAAGTGTAGTATATTTGTCACACCCGTTGTCAAAACAGTATTTTGAGTACGGTTCTCTGTATCATAGAAATTATTTTATGCGTGCCCTTAATTTGGTATACGGAGGTGCGCTTCTTAAGGTGTCTGGACTCGGATCACAGGGAAGATGTACGATGATACATCAGCCCAGAGAACATCGATACTGTATTAATGCAATCTATGCCAGCCCGATACGAAGAGGGAAGGCAGAAATTATAGAAGATATTTTACCAATCAATGATATCCGTTTTGAAATTAAGATCGAGCAGAGAGTTAAGAATGTGCATTTGCCGCTTACAGGGGAAAAACTAGAATTTTGTGAAACGAATGGTCGCGTTGTATTTATATTGCCCAAATTGCATTGTCATACGACGGTGGTGATTGAATACTAGGTAAAATGATTAATTTATGTTTAGCAACTGCCGGTTGCAGTAAGAATATCTTAAAGATTCCGCTCTTGATTTTTGCCACGAGACCGAATATACTGTAAACAAATTAGTCAAATTTGATGTATATTTACGGCATAAACTATGGTGGGAGATTACGAATGGAAAAGATAAAGAGACTAAAAGACTATATGACGGAAATCGTATTTGGGATACTATTACTTGGTGTGGCATTTTTGTATCTCTCCCGGATCAACATGGGAATGGCAGAGATGGATGAGAGTTTTTATCTGACGATTCCGCTTCGGCTGGCGCAGGGAGACGCACTTTTAGTGGACGAGTGGCATGTATCTCAGCTGGCAGGATTCCTCACTTACCCGTTGATGAAAGTATATCTGTGGGTGACCGGTGGAAACACGGAAGGAATCGTGCTTCATTTTCGCTATATCTATTTGTTGATACAGATGGCAGTCACGGTTGCCGGATATATGTGTCTTAGAATGCGGGAAAAGTGGATGGCAGTGATTGTGAGTCTGATATATGCCCTGTTTACGCCCTTTGGAATCAAGGCACTCAGCTATAATACCATGGGCTTGATGGCGACGTATCTCTTTGTCGTGCTGGGACTCACAGAGTTTCAGCGTGATTGGCTTAAGTATTTACTGATGGGTGTTTTATTGGCGGCGTCAGTGCTATGTAATCCCTATATGATTGTCCTCTACGGGCTTTTGGTGGTGGCTGCATTCGTTGCATGGATCTTTGTGCGTGGGAAGTTGCCCTGGAAAAGATTATTGTGGCTGACGCTCGGGGCAGGGGTTTTGTTTATCCTGTTTATGGGCGTTGAGCTTTCGCGGGCGACCGTTAGCCAGATTTTGGATAGTTTTCAGTTTGTTGCCGGCGATGCCGCCCATAAAAGCAAGGGATTTTGGGCAGTGTTTAATTCCTTCCGATACTATCTGCGGGAGTACCCGGGTTACTTTTGGTGGTGGTTGATCGGTGTGCTCACCGGATTGACGGTGCGAAAGAGTTCGCCTGTTTGTTTTGCGGTGATTTCGATTGCATCGATTAAGCTGACACTGCATTTTGCCCTCGATCTCACCAATGGGATTGGTTACAGTGCGATGATGATTCCGCTGTCGTTTACCGGGCTGGCAGCGTTTATGCTCTCTGAAAAGCGCAGATGGAGCTTGCTTGGCGGTTGGGCGATCGGATTTTTGTACTGTCTGTGCATGAGTGCGTCCAGCAATAACGGAATCTATACCTTCGCCAATGCAAGCACGGTTGGAGCTTGCGTGGGACTGTTGATGATCTATGATTTTCTTGCCGGTCAATTAGAAGGGAAAGCACTGAATCAATTGGCTGCGGTGGCGATGGTCATGTTGATTGGTGTCCAGTTTTCCGCGGAGAGTTATGTGCTATTAAATCACATTTTTTGGGAATCGGGACCGAAGACGCTGACGACGAAGGTGGAAGGTGGTCATCTGGACGGAGTGTATACGACACAGGGAAAGGCGAAAAAGTATCAGACGAATTTGGAAAATATCACAAGCCTTAAGGAATATGAGGGCGATCATGTGTTGTTTTATTGCCGCTTCCCCGGTGGATATCTGATCATGAACGACTGGAACAACGGTGCAAATTCAGCGTGGCTTGCAGATTCGGTGAAGGATCTGAATGATGTGCGCATGGACGAGTACGCGAAGCGTCATCCGGAGAAAACGCCGGATGTAATCTATGTGGATGCTGACAGCAAGGGTGTGTGGAGCGATGAACAGTGGAGAGAGTACTGTGAACAACGTGGTTATCGCCTTGAAAAATTGGATGGAGGAGCGTTTGCGCTGGTGAAAGAGTAATTAAATATAGGGGTTGACTTTTAAAATGTTTTGATATATAGTATAAATATCAAATATAGGGGGTGGTTGGAATGCGGCACTATGTAGCAAAATACTCACCGATGACGCTGACCGGCGAAGACGTAATCCAGAGATTAGACCAGATGTTGGATGAGGCACTGGAAGACGTGGAGCAGGGAAGAGTATTGACATTGGATGAGGCGTGGAAGGAGATTGATGCGATATAGGAGAATCATTTGTTAAATCGTACACGGTGAGGGTATATGTGTTGCGAATTATGCATAATCGGATGAATTGGAAGGCAATACTGGAACGATGGTTGTGTCAGAATAGAAAAGTAGCTTTAAGTGCAATTTGATACATAAAATGAAGTCCGGATGGCTGCATAAATCAGCTATCCGAACTTCATTTTTTAGAATACTTAGTTCACTCCAAACAACAGCTCTCCATAAGAAGGATAAGGCCAATACTTTGCATCGGTCATAGTTTCCATCTCATCCACGTTTGCGCGAAGCTCACTCATGACAGGAAGTACCACATCTTTGTAGTAGAAGGCAAGATTCGTACCTTTTGGAACGTCTGTTGCCTTTTGAAGCTTTTCTTCCAGATCGGCAACCTGAGCAAATACTTTACCGCAGAGGGAGGAGAGTTTTGACACCAGAGTCTCCTCGTAGCTTAAGTCAATACCGGGGCAGAAGTTTTTCTTTGCAAGGCCGGTCTCAGCCAGAGTTTTCAAATAAGCACTCACAGCGGGCAGGATGTCTTTTTTTACCATATCTACCATCGTGAGGCCTTCAATGTTGATGATCATCGAGTAGTTTGCCAACATGATCTCACAGCGTGAGCGAACCTCGGTCTCAGTGTAAATCTTGTGGGTTTTAAACAACTCCAGATTCTTTTCGTGAACATAGTAGGGCAGGCAATCAGGTGTAGTCTTCAGATTCAGAAGACCGCGCTTTTCTGCCTCTGCGATCCATGCGTCATCGTAGCCGTTTCCATTGAACAGAATGCGCTTGTGCGCCTTGATGGTGCGCTTAATCAGGTTGTGCAGGGAGGTGTTAAAATCGTCAGCACCTTCCAATTCATCTGCGAACTGTCTCAGTGATTCGGCAACAGCAGTGTTCAGCATGATGTTCGCACAGGCAATGGAGTCTGCGGAGCCTAACATACGGAACTCAAACTTGTTTCCTGTAAAGGCAAAGGGAGAAGTACGGTTTCTGTCCGTGGTATCTTTCGGGAAGCGGGGCAGTACATGCACGCCGATCTTCATCTGGACATGTTCCTTTGCGGTATAAGCGGTGTCGCTCTCGATGGACTCTAAGATTTCGTTCAGTTCATCGCCGAGGAACATGGAAACTACAGCGGGCGGAGCCTCGCTGGCGCCGAGACGGTGGTCGTTTCCTGCGCTGGCAACGGAGATACGTAAAAGATCCTGATAGTCATCGACTGCTTTGATTACTGCAACCAAAAACAGTAAAAACTGTGCATTCTCGTAAGGGGTTTCGCCGGGCTCAAACAGGTTCACTCCGGTGTTTGTGGAGATGGACCAATTGTTATGCTTTCCGCTTCCGGAGACACCTGCGAAGGGTTTTTCATGGAGCAGGCATACCATACCGTGTTTCTTTGCAATCTTCTGCATTAGATCCATGGTTAGCTGGTTATGGTCGGTGGAAATATTTGTCGTGGTAAAAATGGGTGCCAGCTCGTGCTGCGCGGGAGCAGCCTCATTGTGCTCGGTCTTTACCAGAACGCCCAGCTTCCAAAGTTCTTCATCCAGTTCAGCCATAAAAGCCGCAACACGGGGCTTCAAGGTTCCAAAGTAGTGATCATCCAGTTCCTGACCCTTTGGAGGCTTTGCGCCGAACAGGGTGCGGCCGGTATAAATCAAATCCTTGCGGCGATTATATAATTCGCGGTCAATGAGGAAATATTCCTGCTCGGGACCGACGGTAGTGCGTACTGCGGTCACATCCTCATTGCCAAACAATTTCAGGACACGCATTGTCTGCTTATTAATTGCTTCCATGGAGCGGAGAAGAGGAGTTTTCTTATCCAGTGCTTCGCCGGTGTAAGAGCAGAATGCGGTGGGGATGTAAAGAGTGCGGTCTTTAATAAAGGCGTAGGAAGTGGGATCCCATGCGGTGTAGCCTCTTGCCTCAAAGGTGGAGCGCAGGCCGCCGGACGGGAAACTGGAGGCGTCGGATTCGCCCTTTACCAGTTCTTTGCCGGAAAACTCCATGATGACTCTGCCACCGTCGATAGGGGAGATGAAGCTGTCATGCTTTTCCGCGGTGATACCGGTCATAGGCTGGAACCAGTGGGTGAAATGGGTCGCACCCTTTTCAATCGCCCAGTCCTTCATGGCGTTTGCCACTACGTTTGCCACCGATGAATCAAGGCGGCGGCCTTCCTGCGTCGCTTTCATCATCGCTTTATATGTTTCTTTGGGAAGACGCTCCTTCATAATGGAGTCGTTAAATACCAATGAGCCAAACAAATCGGATACATAATTACCCATAGTGGTTCTCCTCGTTTATAGAATAGACACAACAATCATATCATTTTGTTTCGGTTTCTGTCAATGGAAAAATAATCTATACAAATGATTTCGGTATTTTTCATAAGCACTGTAAAAGTATATTACCACAAGTTGGCAAAAACGGATGCGGCGAGAACCGTCATCAGTCCGGCAACTGCGATAGAAAGACTGCTCATTGCCCCTTCGAGTTCACCAAGCTCCATGGCCTTCACAGTTCCGATAGCATGGGCAGATGTGCCGCAGGCCAGACCCTTTGCAATAGGATGATTGATTTTAAACATCTTCAATACAGATTCTGCAATTACATTTCCCAAAATACCGGTGATAGCTACCGCGGTTGCCGTCACTGCGGCAATTCCTCCGAATTCACCGGATACACCGGTGGCAATAGCGGTTGTAATGGATTTGGGCATAAGTGTGACATATTGTTCGTGGCTAAGTCCAAAGGCGATCGATAATAAAAGTATGCTGAAGAGGCTTGAAAATGTTCCTGCGGCAATACTGATCATCACAACCTTAAGATTTTTCTTTAGGATTTCCAGCTGTTGATAGAGCGGGATTGCCAGACAGATGGTAGAAGGTGTCAGCAGGTAGGAGAGGTATTTTGCCCCATCATTGTAAGTGGCGTAATCTACATCTGAAATAAGGAGAATAATAATCGTCAATGCCACAGAAATTAAGAGGGGATTAAACAGTGCCAAACGAAATCTCTTTTTCACAAGCAAACCGATCCAGTAGGTGATGAGACTGACAGTGACACCAAAAAATAAGGAGGAGGACAGATAATCACTCATGATGAACCTCCTTTTTCTTATCACGGCGAAGGATTGACTCTGCTGTACGGCCGGTGATCGCCATGACAATCACGGTGGTGATCGCGCAGATGAATACTACAGGAAACCAAATAGGGGCAATATTTCCCCACGCGTCCATCAGACCGACGCAGATGGGGATAAACATGATGGGCATGATCTCTATAAGAAACAGTCCTGTCTCCTTTACCCATTCTAAACGAATGATTCCGGTGATAAGTCCGATGAACAAAATCACCATGCCGTAGATGCTGGCGGGGATGGGGAAAGGCAGACAATAGTTTAAGAGTTCTCCGATAAATGAAATCACTATGATAATTGCAAATTGTTTGAGATATTTCATAAGCTTCTCCTATGTGTTTTGTTAAAAAGATAGTAAGGCTTTTTGCGGAAAAAAGCAAGAGGAGATTTTCACAGAAAACATCTTGCAACTATGATATGAACTGTGTATAATTTCAGAAGAAAAGGAAATAGTATGAACGGAAAAGTCAACCGGAACAGTGAGGAGAGTTTATCCCAACATCCGGTTGACTTTTTTTCAGAGTTAATTTTATTAAGATGATTACTGAACCACCTTAAGGAATACTAAAATAGCAAGGATAACCCCAACTACAGCGTAGATGTCAACCAGCCATGCAACGATTCTGAGAAGCCAGCCTACAACGGGGATCCAGCCAAGGAGAGAAGCGACCAGTCCTACTACGAATGCGATTACCGCATAAACCAGCAGACCGATGATCAGTGTCTTCACGCTGTTTGCTTTAAATGCGTGAGGGAAATAGGGCTTAAGTGCGTTAAGCTTCATAAATATGTACCTCTTTTCATTAGGATTTTGTAAATGGTAATTATATCATAGTGGTTTTTGGGTGAAAATGCAAATACTTTTTTTAAAATGTGCGGACAAAAACGAAATTTGGCAGAGAATGTAAATTTATTGTAAATATTTTTCAAAAGATATTGAAATCTTGGTGGAATCTGTTGTATAATACATCTGATTTTGGCTTTTGTGTCATTAGAGAAGAAAGCTAAAAATCAAACGCAAAATGAGTAGTGTTATATCAATTGATCAGGAGGTGTAAACATGAATGTAGCAAGTATGTCAGCTGTGCTTGCAGCTGCAACCGATGCTTCATCCATACCCAGCGGCGGCCTTGTGGTTCTGATGGGAATGGGCATCGTATTTGTGGGTCTGATCTGTATCGTGCTGCTTTGTTCTCTGATGAGCAAGGTAGTGAAGATTTTAGAGAAGATGAACGAATCTGCACCCGCACCCGCGGCGGCACCTGTAGCAGCACCCGCAGCCGCACCTGTGGCAGCAGTACAGGCACCTGTCGAGAACAGACAGGAACTGGTAGCAGCAATCTCTGCAGCTCTTGCAGAGGAACTGGGAACGGACGTGTCCGGAATCCGTATTTTATCATTAAAGAAAGTATGAGGGAATGAATGATGAAGATGTATCGTGTAAATGTAAATGGTAATGTATATGAAATCACTCTGGAGGTTGTAGACGCAGCAGAGGTTAAGGCAGCACCTGCACCCGCAGCGGCACCCGCACCTGTAGCAGCACCTGTGGCAGCTCCTGCAGCAGCACCTGCTAACGGCGAGAAGATTAACGCTCCCATGCCCGGAACTATTCTGGCAGTTAACGTGTCCAATGGTTCCGTAGTAAAGAAGGGTGATGTTCTGATGGTTCTCGAGGCGATGAAGATGGAGAACGAGATCATGGCTC
>JAFSBP010000438.1 GCA_017437205.1 Lachnospiraceae bacterium | reverse complement strand
TCCACTTTACAAAAGCGCATGAATAGTGCCTGCGGCAAGACCTTTTCCGCCTATGTGGAATCCTTGCGAATGCAGCGGGCTCAGCAGCTCCTGCGCGAAACTTCGGACACCGTACAGGAGATCGCAGAAGCCGTCGGCTATATCAATGCCAACTCATTTTACAAGGCATATAAACGCTGCTTTGGTGAACCTCCGCTGTCTTACCGAAATCGAACATAATTAAAAGGGGGCCAAAAGCCCCCTTCAGTCATGCTACCGAATCATCTAAAATATATTTCACCCTTGCCACTGAACTCTCACACCGCTCTGCAATCTGGGTATCGGACAATCCTTGGGCGTGAAGTCGCAGGACGACCTTCTGCAGTGCGATCCCATCATAACAACATCCGATTGGTCTTCCGATATTCCAGCGGTGTCACTCCCAGCTGCTTTTTGATCACATAAATAAAATAGCTCGCGCAATTGAAACCGCATTTCTCCGCGATCTCCTGCACGGACATATCGGTGTTCGCCAATAAGCGACACGCCTCAGAAACACGGATATCCCGCAAAAATTGTGCCGGTGGCACACCCATGATCTGCTTGAACACCCGCTGATAAAAATTGGTACTGATAAACATCTGTTTTGCCAACAGCTCTGAGGTAATATGCTCCCCATAGTTTTTCTGCATATATTCCACTGTGCGGTAAACTCCGTCGGCATATGCTCTGTACTCTCCCAGCACCCTCTCGGTCACACCGGAAGCATCCATGTACTCTGCAAGAATCTCCAGTAAAATCCCCTCCAACCGGAGTGATCTGCTCTCTACATCCATCCTCGAATTATAGGCTATTCGAAGCAATTCCTCCGCCCGCGCAGGATTGAGAGGCATCAGGGTATGAGGCAGACGGTTCATCTTTTCTGACAAGCCCTGATCTCTGCATTTAAAATGCATTGCCACGCAGGAGTATGAACCATTGGTGCAGCGTCTCATCCCAGGTTTCGCCAGAAGCATCTGCCCAGCCCTGATAGGATAAGCCTCTCCGTTAATATAAGAAGTGCCTCCATCACTCACCTGATATTCGATTTCGTAACAAGTCACAGTTCTCAGCGGAGTTGTCGGTATTCCGCCACTTTTCTGGTAAATACGGGATTTCATGTCATAAAAAATCAATTCCATTTTTCATCTCCTTGAACAAATAGAATTTCTACATTTTCAAATAACATATTTTATTTTCATCTTCACGATTTTTTCATATAATCGAATAGATATCATTAATATATCTCAGTGCATACGCATTGTCAATCAGAATCAAATTTGAGAAAGGATAACACTCACATGAAGCTTGCTTACAGAAACAAAATCCCGGTGGCAGCTCACCGTGGTAATTCCAGGTATTTTCCGGAGAACACGCTCTGTGCCTTCCGCTCAGCCATTGAATTGGGCGTGGATATGGTAGAGTTCGATCTCCATATGACCAAGGATGGTGTGTTAATCGTGATGCACGATCACATGGTGGACCGCACCACTGACGGCACCGGCCTGATTCGCGAGAAAACACTGGCGGAGATAAAGGCCCTTGACGCAGGAAGCTGGAAGGGAGAGGC
>JAFSBP010000437.1 GCA_017437205.1 Lachnospiraceae bacterium | reverse complement strand
ATGTTTATCCCTGAGAGCCTGCTCCAGAAGGAGAAGGATCATGTTGAGGGCTTCGCGCCCGAGGTTGCGTGGGTAACCCACGGCGGAAACGAGAAGCTGCAGGAGCGTCTGTGTGTGCGCCCCACTTCCGAGACTCTGTTCTGCGATTTCTTCTCAAAGATCGTGCAGTCCCATCGTGATCTGCCGAAGGTATACAATCAGTGGTGTTCCGTTGTTCGCTGGGAGAAGACGACCCGTCCTTTCCTGCGCTCCGCAGAATTTTTGTGGCAGGAGGGCCACACCATTCACGCAACTGCCGAGGAGGCGATCAATCGCACCGAGCAGATGCTGAATGTTTATGCGGATTTCTTTGAGGAGGTTCTGGCGATCCCTGTTGTGAAGGGAAAGAAGACCGACAAGGAGAAGTTTGCGGGCGCTGAGGCGACCTACACCATCGAGGCATTGATGCATGACGGAAAGGCCCTGCAGTCCGGAACCAGCCACTATTTCGGTGATGGATTTGCGAAGGCTTTCGATATTCAGTTCTCTGACAGCAATAATCAGCTTCAGTACGTACACGAGACCTCCTGGGGTGTGTCCACCCGTATGATCGGCGCGATCATCATGGTTCACGGCGATGACAGCGGTCTGGTACTGCCTCCCCGCATTGCACCCACGCAGGTAGTTGTGATTCCGATTGCACAGCGCAAGGAAGGCGTTCTGGAGAAATGTGCTGAACAGGCAGCAGTGCTGAAGGCAGCAGGCATCCGCGTGAAGATGGATGACACCGACAAGAGCCCGGGCTGGAAGTTCTCTGAGCACGAGATGCGCGGCGTTCCCCTTCGTGTTGAGTTGGGACCGAAGGATATCGAGGCAAATCAGGCAGTGATCGTTCGCCGCGATACCCGCGAGAAGATTGTGGTGTCTCTGGACGAGCTGGCTGAGAAGGTAAACGAGGAGCTTGTGAAGATGCAGGCGGATATGCTTGCCCGCGCGAAGGCTCATCTGGCAGAGAACATCCACTCCGCGACTGATTACGACACCTTTAAGGATATCGTTGCAAACAAGACCGGCTTCGTGAGAACCATGTGGTGCGGTGATCAGGCTTGTGAGCTGAAGATCAAGGAAGACACCGGTGCGACCAGCCGCTGCATGCCTTTTGAGCAGGAGCAGATTTCTGACGTTTGCCCTGTTTGCGGAAAGCCTGCGAAGGCGATGGTATACTGGGGCAAGGCGTATTGATAGTGTTGTCTCGGAAAGGTTTCATCCCAAAATGCGACCCGAACTAGTCCCTGCTCACCCGCGGACGTTACCGCGGGCTGAGCTTAACGGGACAATCGGGATCGACATTTTGTCCGGAAATCCTTTCCGAGACAACAACAAAGCAAGTATGCTTTAAGTGATAACCCGTAAGCTTTGCGGACGTCAAGAGTCGCACGGCGAGAGTATCGCCCCCACCATAAAACACTGTTAGAAAAATATATCATATGTATGTAAAAGATAAAGGAGAATAAAATCATGGCAAAGACAGTAAATAAAGATATGATTATCAGCGAGATGCTGCAGATTGATGAGGCGATCGCGCCCATACTGATGCGTTCCGGCATGCACTGCATTTTCTGTCCCTCCGCTCAGATGGAGACGCTGGAAGAGGCAGCAGCAGTTCACGGAATCGATGTGAATTTTCTGATCAACGGAATCAACGCATATTTGGCTGCAAAAGAAGGCTGATGTTGGGAAATCCGACAGGCGATTTTTGGAGATGTGATGAAGATCGGAGGGAAATAAACGATAGAAAAACCCTCTCCGACCGCCGGCACTTAGTGAATCCGAGCGATAACGCGAAGGATGAACTTAGTGTCCGCTGCGAGGAGGAGCGGAGCGAGAGCGTGTTTTTCGGGTTTATTTCCCTCCGACCTCATTTTCGCAAAAATCCCCCTGCGTCAGGTATTGCTCATAACGCTGCGTCATGTGTTAAACTGGGCAGCGTAAGGAGGTGAAATGCTATGTCAATGTACACGACAGGAGAAATTGCGAAGCTTTGCGGCGTGTCGGTCCGGACGGTTCAGTATTATGACACAAGAAATATTCTGGTGCCCAGTGAACTGAGCGAGGGTGGGCGGCGACTGTACTCGGAGGAAGATTTGAAGCGGATGCGGATCATCTGCTTTCTTCGGGACGCCGGCCTGTCTATCAACGGTATCGGGGAGCTGCTGACCGACGAGGATCCCGCCAGTGTAATTGCCATTCTGCTGGATCAGCAGGAGCGGCTTTTACGGGACGAACTGAAGGAGCGGCAGGTGAAACTCGCGATGGTGGAGGCGATTAAGCGGGAGCTTAAGAAAACCGACGATTTCTCTGTTGACTCTATTCATGATATAGCGCATGTGATGAACAACCGAAAGAAACTGTATCGCATCCGGATAACCATGCTGATTGTCGGATTGATCAGCGAGATTTTCGAGACAGGAACATTCATTTATGGATTGGTGAAGGGCGTCTGGTGGCCGTTTTTGGCTTATCTGCCGGTGTTGGTCGGGGTAGGAGTATGGATATCCGTGTTCTATTTTAATAAGGTACACTACATCTGTCCCAAATGTCACACCGTCTTCAAGCCCCCGTTCAAAGAGGCTTTTTGGGCAAATCACACGCCGACCACCCGCAAACTGACTTGTACCGCCTGCGGTCACAAAGGTTTTTGTGTGGAGACCTGTGGAGAGGAGGAGAAGTAAATGGATCAACTCATGGAATTTCTGCCCTTTCTGATCCCGCTGGTGATCGTCCAGTTCGGACTGCTGGGGTACACCCTGTATCACATTCTGACCCATAAGACCTACAAGCGCGGAAACCGCACGCTGTGGCTGGTGGTAGTACTGGTGCTCATGAATTATGTCGGCCCCATTCTCTATTTCCTGTTGGGCAAGGAGGATGCATGATGGAGATGCTCCGAATCGAAAACCTGTATAAGCGGTTTGGGGACAAGGAAGTGCTGCGGGGGCTGAATCTGTCCGTGCCGGAGCACAGTATCTTCGGCTTTGTGGGAAAGAACGGTGCCGGAAAGACAACCACCATGAAAACAGTGCTTGGTTTATTGAATGTGGACGCAGGCAATATTTTCGTCAATGAAATGCCGGTAACGTACGGTCAGACTGAAACCAACCGTTATGTAGGTTATCTGCCCGATGTGCCGGAGTTCTATCCCTTTATGACTGCGCCGGAATATCTCGCCTTTTGCGGGGAAATCACCGGGATGAAGAAGGCGGAAATTAAAAAGCGCACGGAGGAATTGCTCGCTTTGGTTGGCCTTGAGGGCGAAAGTCATCGCATCAAAGGCTTTTCCCGCGGAATGAAGCAGCGGTTGGGTATCGCGCAGGCGTTGTTTAACCGGCCGAAGCTATTGATCTGCGACGAGCCCACGTCGGCACTTGACCCGGTAGGTCGAAAAGAAATCTTGGATGTGCTTTTGGCGGCACGAGCGGAGACAACGGTGCTGTTTTCCACTCATATTTTGTCCGATGTGGAGAAAATATGCACCGATGTAGCATTTTTGGACCAGGGAAAAGTTCGGGTGCAGGGAACGCTTTCAGAGGTAAAGTCGGTTTATCGGCGGGAGAGTTACTTGTTGGAGACCGAAAGCCCGGAGGAAGCGCGTGGGCTGAGCGAGGCCTTCCCCGTGCTGCAGTACGACGGAGGCTGCCGACTGCAGTTTGATGAAACTGCCTGCGACGTGTCTGCAGTGCTTCGTGTTCTGGCAGACCGAAAGATATCCGTGGTCAAGTTGGAGCGGCAGGAACCGACATTGGAATCTTTGTTCATGGAGGTGGTGGAGAGATGAAAACTTGGAACGCCTTGATGAAGAAAGAGTGGATTGAGCAGGTTCGCACCGGAAAACTGATGATTTTAAGTGCCATTTTCGTACTGTTTGGCATCATGAACCCCGCCATCGCAAAGCTGACACCGTGGCTGTTGAAAATGATGGCTGACTCTCTGGCAGAGAGCGGGATGATTATTACCGATATCTCTGTGAGCGCACTGGATTCCTGGGTACAATTTTTCAAAAACATGCCCATCGCACTGATTGTCTTTGTTTTGGTGGAGGGCGGTATTTTCACGAGAGAATACCAGTCCGGTACGCTGGTGCTCACACTGACCAAAGGCCTTGACCGGAAAATGGTGGTATTCACAAAGGCGGCAATTCTTTTTCTGCTGTGGTCAGCGGGATACTGGCTCTGCTTCGGAATCACCTACGGATACAACATGTACTTTTGGGACAATGCGGCCGCAAGTCATCTGCTGTTTTCCGTGATCGGATGGTGGCTGTTCGGCGTGTGGGTGATTGCGCTTATGGTGCTGTTTTCCTCCGTGGCGACGGCGAACACAGGAGTGTTTCTGGGCGCGGGAGGCGGCGCATTGGCAGCGTATCTGATGACCATTTTCCCGAAGCTAAAAACTTATTCTCCGGCGATGCTTACGGAGGCGAATGCGCTGATCTATGGAAAAGAGGAGCCGGCAGAGTACATGACTGCCATTGCGGTGGCGGCAATGACCGGAATCCTCTGTATTGCCGGAAGTCTGATTCTGATCAAAAAGAAAAAACTGTGAGAAAATGATGCTGTCCAAAACTGCGGACGGCATCTTTTCTTTTTGCCCGGCATATAGCATACCAAGGAAACCTTACGGTGAAATGGTATGCTTGATTATTTGTGGGCCGGAATGTTGATTTTTGGCGTATTGTGGGGAATTTTGCAGGGAAAGGGAGCGGAATTGACGCAGGCGGTGCTGGACGGAGGACGCTCGGCGGTGGATCTTTCCCTGACGTTGCTGGGGGCAATGGCCATCTGGACGGGATTGATGGAGATTGCGGAAAAGTGTGGCATCTTGCAGGGGATTCACCGGCTGCTCCGTCCGGTAATCCGTTGGCTGTTTCCCGACTTACCGGAGGATCACCCCGCCACCGAGTCCATTTCCATGAATTTCGCGGCAAATATACTTGGCTTAGGGAACGCGGCCACGCCGGCGGCATTGAAGGCGATGAAAGAACTGCAGGAGCTTGAGGAGGAGAGAGCGGGGGTAACGCAGGAGCAAAGAAAACGCAGTGCGGTTCATAAAGTGCAGGGAAAAAGGACGTTTGACAAATACACCGCAAGTAATGAAATGTGTACATTTCTGATCATTAATATTTCCTCGCTGCAGCTGATCCCCATCAACATGATCATCTATCGCAGTCAGTATGGTTCGGTGAATCCTGCGATGATCACGGTGCCGGTGCTGATCGCGACGGTGGCCAGTACGGTAGTGGGGGTGGTGATGTGTAAGGTGCTTCGGGCTGCGCCGCGAACGAAGTGAGATGGGAAGAGCCATATGTGACAATTCTGTAATGGAAATTTTATCGCCGCCATGGTATGATGTAAGTATCAAATGGCGGCGATTGCTCCATTTCGGGAGGTTTACATGGAAAAATTATTGTTGGTAGAAGATGATCCCACGTTGATTAGGATGTTGACGGAGTTTTTGCGCAGTGAGCAGTTCGAGGTAACTTCGGTGACCGGACAGCGCGCCGCTGCGGCTGCGATGGAAAGCTCGCGGCCGGATCTGGCGTTGGTGGATATTTCACTTGCGGAGGGCAATGGTTTTGGCGTCTGTGCGCAGGCGAAAGCGCTGGGGATACCGGTGATCTTTCTCACCGCTTCCGGCGACGAATACAGTGTGGTGACTGGCCTTGACATGGGCGCGGATGATTATATTGCGAAGCCCTTTCGCTCGCGGGAACTGGTCTCGCGCATTCGCAGTGTGCTGCGCCGCACCGGAAAACGGCAGAGCGCGGTCAAGGTGGGCGAGTTGGTGATCGACACGGCGAAGGGAACGGTCACCCGCGGCGGACAAGATGTGTACCTCTCTGCGCTGGAATACAAGCTGCTCATGATGCTTCTGTTCAATCGTGGGCAGATATTGACGAGGGAACGTCTGCTGGAGGAAATCTGGGACTGCACCGGTGATTATGTGGGGGACAATACCCTTACCGTGTACATTAAGCGGCTGAGAGAGAAAATCGAGCCGGACCCGCAGAATCCGATCTATGTGAGGACGGTGCGCGGAATCGGCTATCAATTGGTGGAAAGGATCGTTACCGATGAAGAATAAAGAGTTTCGGCGCGGGTTTTATTGGATGAGTGCCGGTGTACTTTTTGTTTCCGT
>JAFSBP010000436.1 GCA_017437205.1 Lachnospiraceae bacterium | reverse complement strand
TACAGACACAAAGATCATCAAAAAGCTATATACCAGCCTTACCAATGATCTTCCCGCAAAAAAGAATCCCTGCTTCCAAAGCGCCGCATAAATCACGTAGCCCAAAAAAGCCAGCAAAAAATTTGTCATCGGTCCGGCTAATGCAGTGAGTGCCATCCCCAGCTTCGGACGACGATATGCGTTCGGATTCACCTGTACCGGTCTTGCCCAGCCGAACTTAAATACCGCAAGGCAGATCACCCCCGCAAGATCCAGATGTTTAAATGGATTTAAGGACAGTCTTCCCTGGCGGCGAGGGGTATCGTCTCCCATCCACACAGAAACCAATCCGTGGGCACACTCATGAAACACCATTGCAATCAGCACCGGGGGCAATGTGTAAAGGAGCTGAAATAATTCTTCTCTGTATGTCATACTAGTCCCTTTCAGAATTCAATTTATTCTTCTCAGCCTGTTCCTTCTCTTTCTTTCGCTGCTCATCCTGCTTCATCGCCACTCCGGTTCTCCAGACACTGAATACCAACCCCAGTTCAATGTAAAGGAATACTGCAGAAGTTCCACCCGAGGAGAAGAACGGCATACTGACACCGGTATTCGGAATCAGATTGAGGGTAACCGCCACATTGAGCAGTACCTGAAGTGACAGATGAACCATCACTCCAGTCACCAAAAGTCGCCCAAACTTGTCCTGCGCTCGCACTCCGATGGAAAAAATCTGGAAAATCAAATAAGCAAAAATCAGCAAAATGACTGCTGCTCCAAAAACGCCCAGTTCCTCCAGGACGATTGCAAAAATCATATCGTTTTGTGCCTCGGGGATACTGCCCATTTTCTGCAAACTATTTCCCAAGCCCACACCGGTGAGACCACCGCGCCCCACCGCATACAGACTCTGAACAATCTGATAGCTGATGGTACTCATATATTCAGGGTTAAACGGATCAAGCCACGCCACAATACGCTTTATTCGAAAAGGAATCTCCGCCAGTTCCGATCCTGTCGGCATATCAGAAGCAATATTCCAAACGATGTATGCTACTCCCGCGACACCAATAATTCCGCACAATACGAAGAACCAGGTCTTTCTCGATGCCACATAACTCACCAAAACAGTCATTCCCAAAATAATGATCGCTGTGGACAGATTCTCAGAAACCACATAGATTAATACAGCGACAGCACCGCCAAATATCCAAACAGGAAGCACGCCCAGCGCATAATTCATCAGTTTACCGCAGCGGCAAAGAAACCATGCAAAGAAAATTACCAGCGCAAGCTTCACCACATCTGCTACCTGAAAACTTAAGGGCCCGACAGCAAGCCACCGGGTCGCCTCATCACGGGTAATTCCATGAATCGGAAAGCTCTCCGGCAGTTTGAGCATAAAAATGATCCCGACTGCCAGCAGATAGGCCAGCCATGCCACTGTCGCCCATATCCTGTAGTCTATTCTTGCAACCAAAAGCATCAGAACGATTCCCACTACCGACCACATCAGCTGCTTTTTCACCAGATAATACATATCATAATCATAAATCTTCGATGTTGAACAGATATAACCGCTGGCCGATAAAATCATCACCAGACCAAACACTGTCAACAGAATGATCGATAACAACATTTGCAGATCCACCCTCGCAACATTGCGGGTGTTAAGACGAAATGTATGGTGCATAAGATTCCTCCCCCACTTGCTTTATCTTAAAGCATACCACGAAATTTCCATTTCGTCCATCGCAACATTGCCAATTATGCCTTTTTCCCTCGAATTTTATAAAGTTTTTTCATCCCTACGTAGAAAATCATGGCCAAAACTCCACCCAAAACGAGAGCCCGAAGGTATTGACCAAGAAAAAAAGAGACTTCATCCGTCTTTTCCTCTTTCGAGATTTCCTCAATAATCACATCTTCTTCTTTCCCGTCAACAAGCATTTTTTTCAATTCTTCCGTGATTTCCTCCCTTCGTCCCCTTACCAAAAGGCGATGCGAATTTATCCCATAGGGAGTGCAGGTCACCAGTGTACACAAATCCTCCCCCTCCTTGACCATCAGTTCATCCACCTCATATGGCAACACAATCATAATCTGATCCACCTGATAAACCAATGTTTCCCCCAATATATTTAGAAAAAAATGATCTCCCATTTCCAACAATGCCAAATCCGTAAAAATCTTTTTCCCAGCCACGCCCGTGTGTCCGGTCAGTACAGAGTGACTTCCCTCTCCACCCACAGGAAGCGAGCTTTCCGGCAAATGTCCCACCCCTGCATCCAATACTTCCTCCGTCGCAAAATGATAGATTGGCAGGTGTACCTTTATTTTGGGGATGATAACATAACCCATCACTCCGTTTCCCTCCGGATTCAGCCGTGCTTCATACTCTTTCAAATCCCATTTTATGTTTCCTTCATAAACCGGACCTGTACCTGTTGCCTCTGTCACAACAGTGGACTTCTGCACAATTTCCTGATTGTAGCACACACACTTCTCTCTCTCCTTCTCAATCCACTCCGTATCCATCTGCATAACTTTCTCTGTGTGTTCGATAATTATCTTATCCTGCCTTCGATTGTACAAAAAATTACTGATTAACGGATAAAGAATAGCTGCCACACATGCCATCATTCCAAATCCAAACAGAAGACGCTCCCTGATTCTCTTCGTCCCTTTCATTCTACCCATTCTCCTTTTCACAAAACCGGGGCGGCAGTTTCCCGCCGCCCCTTTTTCTGTGTTTTACTGTTTTAAACTCTCTGCTTTTTCAGCATTACAGAGATTCCCATCAAACCACAGGCTCCGATCATTCCTGCTAACGGTAGGAAAAATGTCCCGCTATCACCGGTTGCCGGCACTTCATACCCCCGTTCATTGACCACTGTCAGGGGAACTATAGCATTCTGTGATTCTCCGTGCAATTTCATGGTCACCAAACCATCGTTTACTGTCGCATAGGCAGTCAGAAACTCATGGTTTACATGATTACACTCCTGTGCAGCGCAAACCCGATCAGTCCGCTCATTTCCGATATTTATTCTAATATCTTCCTTCAACAGCGTGTAGCCACCGTCCGTCTTAAGCTCTGTCACCCGGTAAAAATCGCTTTCCAGCCCATAAATTTTCAAAACACCATCCGGCGCGGGATGAAACACGGTTGCATCCTTTTCCAATGCCCCCACTTTTCCGGTCACGTAATATTTCCCCGCCTCTGCCTCCTGCGCGGTTATGTAATATCCGTCCGTTTCATTAAAGACAATAAACTGCACCTTTGTCGCATCTCCGTTCCCGTCGGCAAACAGTTTTGTCAGCTCCATACCATAGGTATATACCGCCGGGGTCTTTCCACCGTTTGTCTTTGTCAAATCCTTCTCCCCTGCAGTCAATGTGTCAGTGTATTCCATTGAACTTCTTCTCCACCTAAGCGTAACCTGGTTTCCGTTTCCCGCATCACCGAGAATCACCGCTTCACCGGAATTTACCTTTGCCCCATAGTCAATCACCAGCGTGCAACCACTAAAGCCCCTGGCTTCATCACTGTTCTTCGGGTTTATCTGCAAAAGCCCCGCTTCAGTCATCTCCACCGTCATCTGATTTTCATGATAATCCACGGTAAAATATTGATTCACTTCCTCCCATTTGGCAAGCTGATTTCCACTCTCATCATACCATGTGAGAGAAATTTGACCCGGCACATAGCTAAGCCCTGCCTCTAACGTATCCACAAAGGTGTACTCAGTCAAATGCGTCGCCTCAGAAGTGATTAACGGTAAGGTAGATGTGATACGATATGCGACCTCATCCCCCATCGACGCAGATACCGCAGTGGAGTATTCCCCTTTGACCGGTGCAGAAGTGACCTCTGAAACTTCCTTTCTGATCTCCGGTTTTCCGGTCAGATTCTTCGGATACACAGTGATATCATACACCCAGTAATTTCCATCAACACTCGTCATGGGGACCGATACAAAAAACGGCGCAGTAGTAACGGTTACCTGTTCGGGAACCGCCGTCTCCACTAACAGATATAATCCCAGCTCCAACTCATTTGCCACACTCTTTCCCGTTTCATCCGTTTTATCCATCTTCGTGCCTGAGTTTTCCTTCACAAAACGTTCCAGCGTATTCTTCGTCGTCACAGGCATGGTTCGATTCGCCTCTGCCAAACATCTCACCAGCATATCACTTGTGAAATAGTAGATTCCGGTTTCATTATCCACCCTGACAGCATCGGTCATCAGAAGTCCTAAGGTCGAAAATACGTTAAATGATGTTTGGTCCAGCCCGTATACCAACTGTACCGAAGCTTTCCCCGTTTGCTCATCAACCACATTATGAGTAGAAATATCCGCCATCTTCAGATAGGTAAATTCTACTCCTGCGATGGCGTAATCTGCATAAAGATTTTCCGCATCACTGTTTTTCTCTCCCACTGAAACATAGGAATCCTGAAACTTCTGCTCCTCTCGTGCCCGCGTCTCATCGTATTTGTAAATCGTAATACTTCCTTTCTCCTCCGTATTTATGGTTGCATCATTCGCTGCTGCACCTGCCGTCAGTCCGCAGAACAACACCACCATCATTGCCATCATCAATGCACATACTCTCTTCATCATCAAATTATCCCCCTTTTTCTTTTTTCAGCAGCCATTACAGCTATCAATACCATTGCCACACATCCCGAAGAAACCAGCACCAACGAATTACCTGCGGCTCCTGTCAATGGCAAAACCATTGTCCCGGTATTCACCACCTGATAGGTAATATCATACAGATAGGTAATATCTTCTTTCGTCTGACTTCTTCCGGTATACTCTGCGCTGACACCCGCCTTCGCCGCCACAGGCAGTGTTCCCAGCCGGATCGGCTCCGGAAGCAGTTGTTTTCCGCCAACGCTCTTTGTCTCAATGAGCAGATATTCATACGCTCCCGTTGCGTCCAAATCGTCAAAACACACTTTACCACCAGAAACCATCCCTGTTTGAAGCACATAATACGTCTTTCCCTGATCGGTAACAGGTTCCGCTCCGTCGATTTCTTTCGTTGTCAGAAGGCTGAATTCAGTTCCGTCAGTCCCACTGCCGTCATCACTGAATTTGTTGATACAGATCGTGGCACCTATCTTTGCATTCGCTGTTATAATCTCCTGCCAGTCAACTGCCTCAGAAACAGTGAAAGCAACGTCTTCGGCCCGCTCATATCCCAGCGGAACATCAGTTTCCCGCAGGGTGTAACTCTCCCCTTTCTTCAGCACTCCCTTCAACTCATGTATTCCGGTCTCATCTGTCACCCAGGCATCCACCTCCTTTCCTTCAGAATCAAGAAGTTCAAACCGACACCCCGCCAAAGGCATACCCAAATCATCCTTCTTCACAAAGCAGCAATTTCCATACTTCTCACCGGTTTTTAAATAGAGCCATGCATCAAGCGGATCATATGTGACCGACGCATACTGTACCTGCTGCTGTTTTCCCGCGTCACTCGGCTGCAGAAAAACCAGTGAACTCATCTCTCGATTTGCCGCCGATCCGGACTTGGCACTCAGCTTCACCAACTCTCCACTCAGCTCCTGTGTCGTCGAAAAGGTGATCTGATTTCCGTGTTTTGTAACATTTACAGCAGCCGGCAGTGACCAGTTATACAGGTCGATTGTTCCGGTTGTGTCTGTTACTGTGACGGTGTAGACCCCCTTTGATGAATCCCACTCCATCGTATGCTCAGGCGCGGTTGCTGCATTGATTCCGGCAATCGCGGGCACTTTCATCCCCATCGCATTTTCCATGTCCGCATATAATCTTTGGTATTCCGCCCACACCCGGTCCGCGTACCCGGTAGAATCTGCCACGATCCTCCCCCATTTGTCAACTGCCTCCGAGTCATCATACTTGCCCGCCACGATCAACCAAACCATCGCCTGCGTCGCCGCATACGGAATCCACTCCTCCTGACAGGTGTATCCGTCGCCGTGTGGACAGATTCCGTAGGCTCCAGCCTGATACCCATAATACAGACAATACTTCAACTGCCTAATCTGATCATCTGTCATAGATGAAAGCGCTTCTCCCACCGAGTCAAACCTCTGTCCACTACTGAGCAAATACCCGTATTGCAGGCAATACGATATCTTTCCGGTACCATTCATGTACCAGTAGATCAGAGCAGAGTGATCCACTCCATTGCCCAGGAAGTCACTGTTCACCATGCCGATGTTTTTCAGACCGCTGACGGTGTAGGTGGCTGCATTGACGCAGCCCCCGGTTCCCCACCGGCAATTAAGCGCTAACATAAGCCCTATCAGCAGTGCCACCCCTCGTTTCATTTTGCTCTTCACAATTTCCTCCTTCCCTCCGGTCATCTCCGGATTAATTTATAAAAAAAACGACCATCCCAAATGGACAGTCGCTTTTTTCTCAGTTCTCTCAATTTATCTCACTTCGCACCGTATTTTCCAACGCGAAGACGCTCCTTTAATGCATCCTGCAATACGCCGGAGAAATTAATATCCCGTTCCAACGCCAGCTTATTCAGCCATGCAGGGATGGTCAGTGTTTTTTTAACCGACTTCTCAAAATGTACCTTCGCATACTCAGCCACATCAACGGAAACCAGATTTGCAAAGGCCTCCGTATAATCAAAGCCCAATTCCTCTGCCACTGCAGCGGGAGAAAT
>JAFSBP010000041.1 GCA_017437205.1 Lachnospiraceae bacterium | reverse complement strand
TTGCGTTTAGGAAGCGTCATGAGTGTTGGATATGAAAAAGTTATGTTGCTGTATAATGAGGGAATTTACGAAACCGCAGATGTTATTTCTACGTACGTATTCCGAAAGGGTTTGCAGGATTACCAATACAGCTACAGCGCTGCCGTAGGCTTGTTCAATACGGTAATTAATTTCGCGTTGGTTATGATTTTCAATAAACTCAGTAAAAAGTTTACGGAGATAAGCTTGTGGTAAGGAGAAAGTAATCGTGAAAAAAATAAATGGATATAAGGTTTTTACTTTTTTTAATTATTTATTTATGATCTTTATCGTTTTGATAACACTATATCCGGTTTGGCATGTGGTCATGGCCTCCTTCAGTGAGACAAGCAAGCTGTATGTGCATAGCGGAACTATATTGTGGCCGTTGGGAAAACCCTCGACGGAAGCATATGAGATGGTTTTTAAGCATAGACTGATTCTTTCCGGATTTAAAAACACCCTGTTTGTTCTGGTGGTGGGCGTAATTGTAAATCTGATTTTTACTATGCTGGGAGCCTTTTTTATGTCAGTAAAGGGACCGATGTTTTCTAATGTGTTCGGATATATGGTGATTATTTCGATGTATTTCAACGGCGGAATGGTGCCTACCTATTTGAATATTGTGGATTTAGGGCTGCTAGATAGTCGGTGGGCATTGATCTTTCCGGTTGCAATTACAACTTCAAATATGATTATCATGAAAAGTGCTTTTGTGGCTGTTCCTAGCAGTTTGGTAGAATCCGCTCTTTTGGATGGGGCAAACTACGGACAGGTTTTGGTCAGAGTTATGGCACCATTGTGTAAGGCGACCATTGCCGTTTTGGTATTATATTATGGTGTATCCCATTGGAATTCTTGGTTTAGTGCATCAATCTATCTGCGGGATGCAAATAAATATCCGGTGCAGTTGGTGATGCGTAATATTTTAAGCACCCTCACCAGCGGTGTTGGAGGAGTTGAAGCTGATGAGGCTGCACTTGTCGCTCAGCAGATGCAGTATGCCTTGATTGTGGTCGTGTCCCTGCCGGTTATGGTGATTTATCCCTTTATTCAAAAATACTTTGTAAAAGGTGTTATGATTGGTGCGGTAAAGGGATAATCGCGCCCTGAAAGGAGAACATCATGGAGAAGCAATGGGTTACTGTAGCTTTGGTTGGAATGGGCGGATATGGAGTTCACTATGTGAATACCATTTTGAATCAGAGTGAAGAGTTTGGGATGAAGTGTGTAGGGATGGTCAGCACTCATCCTGAGCGATATGCGGATGCGGAAGAATTTAAGTCTCGAGATATTACGATTTATCGCAGTATGGAAGAACTGTATAAAGAGCAGTCTCCACAGTTGGTCTTTATTTCATCACCGATCCAGTTTCATTGTCGCCAGATCTGCTATGCGCTGGAACACGGGAGTCATGTGCTGTGTGAAAAGCCCACGGCGGCTACGGAAGAGGATGCGAGACTGATAATTGAAAAGGCTAAGAAGGCAAATCGCTTTGTCGCCATCGGCTATCAGCGTTGCTATAGCCGTGCGGTGCTTAAGGCGAAGGAGGATGCGCTGGCCGGTCGCTACGGTAAGCCGGTGACCTTTAAGTGCCTGGCAGCTTGGCAGAGAAACCTAAGTTATTTTGAACGGGGCTGGACCGGAAAAATCAAGGTAGGTGAGGATGACGTAAACGACAGTATCGCGAATAACGGCTGTGCCCACCATTTAAACCATTTGTTCTTTATGGCAGGTGAGGCCTTAAATCAGTCGGCCTTTCCCGCGAGCATAGAGGCAGAGTGCTATCGCGTCAATGATATCGAAAATTACGATACGATAACCATTAAAATGGTCACAGAGAGCGGAGTGAGACTGCATTTCGCGGGAACACACTGTGCGAAAGAGCCCTATTCTCCCTACATCGTCTGCGAGTTTGAACATGGTAAGATCGTATTTGATGAGAGTAAAGCCGAACGGCCGGTGACCGGTTACCTTGAGAGCGGGGAAATCATCGAATACGGAAGCATGACAGAGGATAACCTTTACAAAATCTTCTGTGCAGTGGAGGCAGTGAGAGGTCAGGATACCGTTTACTGCGATGCGGTGGCTGCATTGCCGCACAGCATTACCATTCAGTATATTCAGGATAAGGTGCCGGTTGTGGATTGGCAGAATCGGGCGAAATTGTTCAATCGGGCAAGCGAGGAGGAACCCAGATACATGAAGTATGTAGAAGGGCTGGGAGATGCCATGCTTGCATGCTTTGAGGAAGAGAAGCTGTTGAGTGAGAAGCTTCAGTAAGGGAGGAGAGACAGTTGAGGACAAGAGAGTTGACAGTCGATTTTTGCGTAATCGGCGGCGGTCTGTCAGGCCTTTGTGCGGCAATCGCCGCGGCAAGACACGGAACAAAGACGGTGCTCATGCATGACCGCCCGATGCTGGGAGGCAATGCTTCCAGCGAGATCCGGATGTGCATTTGCGGTGCCCGCGGTGAGAATGTCAAGGAGACAGGTATCTTAGAGGAGCTTCAGTTGGAGAATCTGTACCGCAACCCCAATCTGAATTACAGTCTTTGGGACAGCGTATTGTACGGGAAGGCCATGTCAGAGCCAAATCTAGTGGTGCTCTTAAATTGCTCCTGCATCGAGGCTGAGATGGACGGGGCAACCATAAAGAGTGTGACCGGCTGGCAGGGAATCTCCGAGACCTATTACAAGGTGAGTGCGGCATTATTTGCCGACTGTTCCGGAGACAGTATCCTTGCGCCACTCACCGGCGCTGAGGCAGTGATGGGTCGGGAAGCGCGAGACGAGTATGGTGAAAGCCTGGCACATGAGGATGCTGATGATAAAACCATGGGAATGAGTTGTATTTTGCAGCTTCGCGATACCGGGCGGCCTCAGAAATTTATTCCTCCGGCGTGGGCAAACAAATATCCGACGGAGGAAGAACTCACAAACAAAAACCATAGCCTGGCAACGAATTTTTGGTGGCTGGAGCTGGGCGGCGAGGAAGATTGCATTCATGACACCGACGCGGTTCGCCACGAACTGCTGAAAACGGCGCTCGGTATCTGGGATCACATGAAAAACTATGGTAATCACGGTGTAGAGAATTACTCGCTGGAATGGCTTGGCTTTTTGCCCGGCAAGCGGGAGAGCCGCCGATATATCGGTGACTACATTTTGACACAGAACGATATTGAGGCAGGTGGTCATTTCCCTGATATTGTAGGCTTTGGAGGCTGGACGATGGATGACCATTTTCCGGAAGGATTCCGTTACAAGGGAGGGAAGAGGACGAACATCAGCACACCGACACCCTCACCCTATGGAATACCCTACCGATGTCTTTATTCCCACAATATTGAGAATCTGTTTTTTGCGGGCCGAAACATCAGCGTTACCCATATGGCCATGAGTTCCACCCGGGTAATGGGAACTTGCGCAGTTTTAGGACAGGCGGTGGGAACCGCAGCGTCCATTGCGGCGAGAGAAAAGGTTTCCCCGAGAAGTATTTACGAAAACTATATCCATGAGCTGCAGGAACTCTTGATGCAGGACGACTGCTATCTGCCATGGAAAAAAATAAATGTTGCACCATTTGTAAAAGAGGCGAGAATTACCTCAAACCGCCATCCGGCCGATGCGCTGTTTAATGGAATCGACCGTGTAATCGGCGAGGAGGAAAACGCATGGATCTGTCAGAAGGGTGACTGGGCAGAAATTGATTTCGGAAGAAAAATCGGTATTTCCCGTCTGCGTCTGGTGTTTGACAGTGACCTTAACGATCCGAAGCGGATGCCTCATATCTGGCCGCTGGGCGAGCATATGCAGGCTCTGCCGGAACGTCTGGTGAAGGGGTACACCTTAAGCGTCAGATGTAATGGCGTGTGGACGGATGTGATCAGTGAGACCGAGAATTATCAGCGAAATGTAGTGCATCAGATGAACCTTACGGCAGATGCTGTCCGACTGACGGTGAATGAGTCCTATGGTGCAGACGAGTTTAGGGTGTTTTCGCTGTACATGAATTGACAGCTTAGAAAGATAAAAAATGTATGAATAAGGCATGGATTGTGTGCTTTGCATTTGAATGAAGCACATGGTGATGAACGTGGAAAGGAAGGAAAAGAAAAAATGAAAAAGATCAGAATGGGAATTATCGGATG
>JAFSBP010000435.1 GCA_017437205.1 Lachnospiraceae bacterium | reverse complement strand
TACGGAAATTGAAAGGAAAAATTAAACCACAGATATAATAGACAAACCAGTGAAAACGTGTGCCGAAACCCAATGTAGTGCGATTTCGTTAATGGAATCCTACGATTGACGTGTTATGGCCGCTTGTCTCATATGAGGCAGGCGGCTTTTACGTTGTGTTAGAGAAGCGGAGGATAAAGAGATGAACATACCCACAATAGATTTGATTGAAACAGGAAAGAATATCACACGTTTAAGAAAAGAAAAAGGCTTGTCGGTAAAAGATTTACAGAAAATTTTTGGATTCACCACACCGCAGGCGATTTACAAATGGCATCACGGACGATATCATTGTTGTGACAGCGGCAAAAGAAAACTGAATAAATTTGACTGTTTTTTTCAGGTAAGCTATGGTATGATTAAGAAAAATAAAATAATAGAAGGAAAGAATCCATGAAAATTGCATTATTACAGATTGCGCCCACCGGCAGTCTTTCGGGCAATAAAGAAAAAGGTGTTGAAGCTTGTCGCAAAGCGAAAGAATTAGATGCAGATATCACACTGTTTCCGGAAATGTGGAGTAACGGTTATCGAATCTATGACCGCCCGGCAGAGGTATGGACTGCAGAAGCGATTCAGCCGGACAGTGATTTTGTGAAAGACTTTGGAAAACTTGCATCGGAACTTGAAATGGCTATCGGAATCACTTATCTCGAAGCTTGCGAGACAGGACCGAGGAATTCCCTAGCCTTGTTTGACCGACATGGCAAGCGTGTGATTGATTACGCAAAGGTACATACCTGTGATTTCAGTGTTGAATGTGCGCTGACACCGGGGAATGATTTCTATGTTACCGAGTTAGACACGAAAAACGGAACGGTAAAGGTGGGAGCGATGATCTGCTATGACCGCGAGTTTCCGGAGAGTGCCCGTATTTTAATGCTGAAAGGAGCAGAGATTGTTCTGGTTCCCAATGCCTGTCCGATGGAGATCAACCGTCTGTCTCAGCTTCGGGGGCGTGCATACGAGAATATGATGGGGATTGCCACCTGCAATTATCCGGCGAGCGTACCGGACTGTAACGGACATTCCAGTGCATATGACGGAGTGGCTTATCTGCCAAAACTGGAGGGATCGCGGGATATGTGCATCCTTGAAACCGGTGAGGAGGAAGGTGTATTTATTGCGGAGTTTGACCTGGAGATGATGCGGGACTATCGCAGCCGTGAGGTTCATGGAAACGCGTTTAGAAAACCGAAGAAGTATGAATTACTGATTGAGGAAAGGATAGAAGCGCCGTTTGTGCGGGAAAAACATAGGGAGATATAAATTCCTTGACAAATATGTCCGCAAACCGAAATAAGTTATTGATGAACCAGTTGAATGTTCACGGCATAAAATGAAGTAGAAAGATTTGATAACCCGGCGTTTTAGCATTGCCCGGCGCGGAGGTATATTTCATGCGTATCTGTGAATTGAGACATAAAGAAGTGATCAATATTTGTGACTGCTGCCGGCTGGGTGTCATCACCGATGTGGAATTTGACCCCTGCTCCGGTTGCATCAAGGCGTTTATTGTGCCGGGACCGGGGCATTTGTTCAGCCTGTTTGGCCGGGACAGTGAGTTTGTGATCCCGTTTTCCTGCGTGACACAGGTGGGAGATGATATTGTGTTGGTAAATATCAACGCAGAAGAGCGGCTGAGGAAATGTTGTGAATAATTTAAGCATAGTGACTACTTTTCTTCATACATTGACATTTTAATGTGATTAAGTTATAATCTAACTAATACCAAGATATGGTATGTTTAAGTAAAGTAAAATCAACCTATAGATATTGAAGGAGCTTACCATGAAATGCCCTTACTGTAATCATGAAGATCAGAAAGTAATCGATTCACGTCCGGTGGACGATTTGAATGCTATCCGCCGTCGTCGTCAGTGCGAGGGCTGCGGCCGCCGTTTTACTACCTTTGAGCGAGTGGAGACCATTCCGTTGATGATCGTAAAAAAGGACGACACACGTGAACCTTATAACCGTGCAAAGATCGAGAAGGGAGTGCTCAGTGCCTGCCACAAGCGTCCGGTATCCGTTGAGGAGATGAACCGCATGATCGACGATATTGAGGCCGAGCTGTACCAGATGGACAGTAAGGAGATTCCTTCCACGATCGTGGGTGAGCTGGTGATGGACAAGTTAAAAGAACTGGATGAGGTTGCCTATGTTCGCTTTTCTTCAGTATATCGGGAATTCACCGATGTCCACACGTTTATGAAGGAATTGGAAAAACTGTATAAAAAGAAAAAGAGGTAATCATGTTTTCTTGTTTTTATCCGGATGAATGGATTGATTCGGTCTATGACTATTCGTTTGAGTCGGCAAAAGAAGCAGGTTTTCGTGCGGTAATTTTCGACGTAGACAATACGCTGGTTCCTCACGGCGCACCAGCTACCGATGAGGCAAAGGCATTGTTTGACCGGCTTAGAGCACTTGGATTTTCCACTTGCTTGATGTCAAATAATAAAGAAGAGCGTGTAAAATCGTTTGCAGGCGAGGTTGGATGTGCATATCTCTATAAAGCCGGAAAACCGCTGAAAAAGGGGTACATTAAGGCGATGGAGATTATCGGCGCGACTGCGGCTGACACACTGTTTATCGGAGATCAGTTATTTACTGACGTCTGGGGGGCAAAAAGATGCGGAATTCGCTGCGTTCTGACAAAACCGATTGATCCAAAAGAAGAGATACAGATTGTTTTAAAGCGGTATTTGGAAAAAATTGTGTTGAAAGAGTACGAAAAAAGGAAAAATAACCCTTGAAATTATTTGAGATATGTAGTAAAATTTATTGGAATATTGTAGCCAAGAGAGGCGAATGATTATTTGATTATCCTAAGGAGGAATTATATTTATGGTATCAGCTGGCGAGTTCCGTAATGGTATGACCGTTGAGATTGAGGGAAGTGTATTTCAGATTGTTGAGTTTCAGCATGTAAAGCCCGGTAAGGGAGCTGCTTTCGTTCGTACGAAGCTTAGAAACATCATCAGTGGTGGTGTGATCGAGAAGTCCTTCCGTCCTACCGAGCGTTTTGAGAATGCTCACATTGACCGTGTAGATATGCAGTATCTGTATAACGACGGTGAGTTCTATTACTTCATGGATGTTAACACCTTCGAGCAGATCGCTCTGACCGATGAGCAGGTTGGCGATGCGCTGAAGTTTGTTAAGGAAAACGAGATGGTTAAGATCTGCTCCTATAAGGGAAATGTGTTCTCCATCGAGCCGCCTCTGTGTGTAGAGCTGGTGATCACTGACACCGAGCCCGGATTTAAGGGTGATACCGCTACCGGTGCTACCAAGCCCGCTACCGTTGAGACCGGTGCAGTTGTATATGTGCCTCTGTTCGTTAATCAGGATGATAAGATCCGTATCGACACCAGAACCGGCGAGTATATGGCGAGAGCATAATTTTTTACGAATGATAGAGGCTGCTGCAGGTGATGTAGCAGCCTTTGTTATCTAATTGGATAGTTGAAGATGGAGCCGTCGGCTTTATCTGAAAGGGGAAGTTGGATGAAATATGTATTGATCGCGCTTGGCGTGGTTTTATTTTTCATGGTGGAATATCGAATCGAACTAAAACGCAAAGAGAAGCGTCAGCGTGAGAAGAATCGCAATTTATGGGGGAGGCTGTCAGAGAAGCGTTACACGAAGGATCAGCTTCAAATGATTGCTTCCTATCATCAAGGACAGGCATCAGGATTTTCAATTGATGATATCACATGGAATGATTTGTCGATGGATGAGGTCTTTATGTCTTTGAATACTACGTATTCCTCCGTTGGTGAGGAGTATCTGTACCACACACTGAGAACTCCGGTGTTTTCTGTGGAAGAATTGGAAAAACGATCCACACTTGCGGATGTGTTTGAAGGAAATCAGAAAGCCCGTGAGGACGTGGCCTTTTACCTCAGCTGCATGGGAAAAAATTATCGGATACCGTTTACCGAATACATCACCCGATTGATGGAGTTGAATGTAGGGAATAGTGTTCTTCATCTGATTTTGCTCATGCTTTTGGTCGTTTCTGCCATTCTTACCATCGCTAAGCCGGATTACGGTATGCCAATGCTGATCATCATCCTTTTGGTGAACATTGCGAGCTACTATAAAGAAAAGGGGCGTGTAGAGCCATTTTTTATCTGCATTCAGCGCATTGCGCAGCTTTCTGACAGCGCTGAGAAGATTGCGGCACTTCGTGTGCCTCAGATGGAGGACATGACGGGAGAGTTGCTGACCGTGACTAAGCAGATTAAGCGTGATCTGCGCGGTGCAGGGATGATTCAGACCGGCGGCTCCATGGGCGGTTCCCTTATCGATGTCATTTTGGATTATCTTCGCATGATCACACACATTGATCTGATCGCGTTTAATCATATTTTCCGTTCACTGAAGCTCAGGGAAAAGGAAATTTTTCACTTGATTGATTTGGTGGGAAGGTTGGAATTGGCGCTTGTAACCGCTTCACTTCGCGAGGCATTGCCGGTTTGGTGCAGACCTGATCTGTCCGGAATTAAGCCTAAGCTGGACGCGGAAAATCTTTATCATCCGTTGATCTGTGATGCGATACCGAATTCCATCAACACAGAGCATCATGTTCTGTTGACCGGATCAAATGCATCCGGAAAGTCCACCTTCCTAAAGTCGGTGGCAATTAATGCGATACTGGCACAGACATTATATATGACTGCTGCTTCGCGGTATCGTTCCGCTTGGTTTAAGGTGTATTCCTCCATGGCACTCAGTGACAATCTGTTCGAGGGCGAAAGTTATTTTATTGTTGAGATTAAATCACTAAAACGCATCATAGATAATGTGAGTGCGTCTGATTATCCGGTACTCTGTTTTGTAGACGAGGTCTTGCGTGGAACGAACACGGTGGAGAGAATTGCGGCATCCGCTCAGATTCTTAAGAGCTTTGAAGGCAAGAGCGCGCTCTGCTTTGCGGCAACACACGATATTGAGTTAACCACACTTTTGGCGTCTTATTACGATAACTATCATTTTACTGAGGAAGTCTGTGAAAATGATATTTCCTTCCCGTATCTGCTGAAGAAGGGGCCTGCGACCAGTCGAAATGCGATTAAGCTATTAAGCGTGATGGGTTACGAGGGGAATTTGACGCAGAAAGCGGAAGAGACCGCAAAGCGGTTTTTGGAGAGTGGAAAGTGGTCGTTGTGATAAAGTAAGGAGACATGATAAATCATGATGAGAGTGAATTTATACACCGACGGCTCTGCTCGCGGGAATCCAGACGGTCCCGGCGGCTACGGAGCTATCCT
>JAFSBP010000434.1 GCA_017437205.1 Lachnospiraceae bacterium | reverse complement strand
TTATCCTCCTAATCTTCATTCCAGTCATATCGGATCTGAATGGTATGTTCTATCGAAACAGCTTCCTCAAGCTGCTTTTTTAATGTTTCCAAATGCTTACCGTTATTTGACTTAAAATAGATCACCTTGCGGTAAACATCCTTCACTTTTGAGATACTCCCATCGGTGGGACCAAGAATCTCTACCTGCCACCGGTTTGCCTCTACGATCCTCTTCGCTATAAGGGCAAGCTCCTGTATCCGATGCTCGATGAGTCCTTCGTCCTCACTCATATATTGAATGGTCAACATTTTATAGAAAGGTGGATAGTGGAGCATTTTGCGGTAAAGTATCTCATTTCGGTAAAATTCCGGATAATCCTGTGCGGCGGCACAGACGATTGGATACTCTTCCGGATTATATGTCTGAATTATCACGTTTCCGGGACAATCTCCTCTGCCGGCACGACCTGCAGCCTGTGTGAGCAGATTAAAGGTGGTGGATGCAGCAGTGTAGTCCTGCGCAAACAGGGACAGATCGGCCGCAAGCACTCCCACCAGTGTTACTTTCGGAAAGTCATGTCCTTTAACGATCATCTGTGTGCCAACCAAAATGTCTGCCTCATGTTGGGAAAAGGCACTTAAGATAGCCTCATGGCTTCCTTTCTTTGACGTGGTATCCATATCCATCCGAAGAACTCCCGCTTGTGGAAAAGCGTTTTGCACCAGCTGTTCCACTTTCTCTGTTCCGGTACCGAACCCGGCGATATAGCGGGATCCGCAGGAAGGGCAGATTTTTGGAATGTATTTCTCACTGCCGCAATAGTGGCATCGCATTTTTCCGTCTCTATGCATGGTCATTGAGACGTCGCAGTGATCACATTTGATTGATTTTCCACAGGATCGACAGGAAATAAAGCCGGAATAACCGCGGCGGTTGAGAAACAGCATGATCTGCTCTTTTTTCTCCAACCGATCCTCAATCAATTCAGTCAGCCGTCGACTGAATATCTGCTTATTTCCGTTTTGCAATTCCTCTCTGAGGTCTATCACTTCGACCTCGGGGAGCCGACTGTTTTCCACCGCACGTCGATTTAAGGTAAGTAGCGTATATTCACCCTGTTTTGCGCGGTAATAGTCAGAAATAGAAGGGGTCGCTGAACCTAAAACAACACTGGCACCGGCAAGCTCGGCGCGCACAATCGCAACCTCCCTCGCATGATATCTGGGAACATTTTCGCTTTTATATGCGTGCTCATGTTCCTCATCAATGATAATCAGCCCAAGATTAGAAAATGGTGTAAAGAGGGCAGACCTTGGACCGATCATAATTGAGGCTTCCCCTCTCTCGGCACGTGAAAATTGATCGAAACGTTCGCCCTTTGACATCTTTGAATTTACCAGAGCTACAACATCTCCAAACCTGCGGTAAAACCGCATCACGGTCTGATAGGTCAACGCGATTTCAGGAATCAATATGATTACCTGCTTTCCCGCTGTAATAACCTTCTCAATGATCTCCATATAAACTTCCGTTTTGCCGCTTCCGGTTATCCCGTGAAGCAGATAGGTGCCTCGTTTTCCTGTGGAGAAATCCTCCACGAAACGCTTGACCGCTGCCGTCTGTTCTTCGTTTAGATGAACACCGTATCTTCCCTCTTCTCTAATTGACAGTGGTGTACGCATTTTTCTGGCCTCATCGACGGCGATCCAGCCGGACGTGACCATCGATTTTACCGTTGCTGCCGTGATACTCAGCCGATCAAGTGCAATCCGCTGTGGAATCTCACGATCCTCTTTCAATGCGAGAAGCAGTCTAAGTTTAGCCACCTGATGCTTTTTCTCGCAGAATGCGATCTTTTCTTCCAACTCTTCAGCAGACAGCAGCAGGCGGATAGTCTTTTCCACCATCGGACGGACAGATTCTTTTACCGGCATCACGGTCTTCAGCGCCTGAATCATGGTGCAGCCGTAATACTCTCTCATCCAGCCCGCCAAATGCATCAGCTGAGCCTCCACCGACAGATTATCCGTCTTTATGGAATATATTTTTTTGATTTTTGACGGATCAATTTCCGGAATATCCGTGAAATCAACCACATATCCGTGAATGAGCCGATTTCCTTTTCCAAACGGAATCAGAACGCTTGATCCGGTGCGGATTTCGCCTTGAAGTTCATCCGGGATCTCATATTGAAAGGTGCGATCGAGGTCTGTGTGATTGATCTCGACAGTCACCGATGCGTATTTATTCATGCAAATTCTTCTTTCAATTGTTGAATGATCTGACCGATACGTGTGCTGTTTGAACCTTTAAACAGTAAAAGATCACCGCAGGTCACCATTTGTTTTAAATAGGCAGACGCTTCATCATTGCATGCGAACTCCATCACTTTCATTGTTGAAGATTTTTCTCCTGCCGCCCTTCCAATCTCAGATGCAAGTTCTCCCACACAGATTAATTCGTCGATAGAAAGCTTTCCGGCAAACTCTCCCACCTGCTGATGATAAAGGCGTTCATTCTCTCCCAGCTCAAGCATGTTGGAAAGGACAGCGATCCGCCTTCCGGTGCTGGGAAGGGAGGTTAGTACACCAAGAGCCGCTTTCATGGAATCCGGGCTGGCATTGTAGGTGTCATCAATCACCTTAAAGTTTCCTACGGAATAGATCTGTTGACGTCCGGAAAAAGCTTCAAAGCCGGCGAGCGCCGTTGCGGCGGCCTCGAGATCAACCCCAAAATGCTCTGCCGCGGCAAGCGCTGCCAATGCGTTCATCACCATGTGCGTTCCGGTCACCGGAAGTGTCACACAGACCGAGGCATTCGGACTTACCGCCCGGAATGTAGTTGATCCTTCATTGAATACAATATCTTCCGCCCGGTAATCATTGTGAGCACCCAGACCATAGAACAAAATCTGATACCCTATGGATTCATCCACTTTGGAAAGCAAATCATCGTCACCGTTTAAAATGAGAAGGCTTCCCGGCTTCATTCCCTTTGTCACCGACAATTTTTCTTTGCAGATATTCTCACGCGTCTTTAATTGGGCAATGTGAGCAACACCGATATTCGTGATGACTGCCGTGTCCGGGCGTGCCATCTGCGAGATTTTCTCCATCTCTCCGAAGTCACTCATTCCAAGCTCAAGCACAGCAGCCTCATCCTGTGATGAAAGCTGGGATAGCATGATGGGGACACCGATATCGCTGTTGTAATTTTTCTGCGTACGAAACGTCCGATATCCCGCTGAAAGCGCTGTTGCAACCATCTCACGGGTAGTCGTCTTCCCCACACTTCCGGTCACGGCAACCACCTTCGGGCACATGTGCTCTCTCCATGAAACACCGGTGCGTATCAGCGCCTCGTAAGTATTTTTTACACGAATCCAAGCGGCATCTCCGCAAGGACTCATCTCCTCTGAGAAAAGTACACAAGACGCTTTTCCGGAAGCCACATCCGCCAAAAAGCGATGTGCGTCAACGCGCTCACCTTTGAGCGGGACAAAAAGTGTATTTTGATCCACATCGCGGGAATCAATACTGATTCGGGATACCTCCCGTTCAGGATCGCCGTATACCAATTCTCCACCGATCATCTCGGCAAGTTTTCCTGCGGTCATGTTTTCCATTCTATTCTCCCATCCGCCGGAACATCTCCGACTCCCTCTTCTTGGCTGACCAGTTCAGCCCGCATACGCATCGCCTGACGCGCTTCATCTCTATCACTGAACGGATATCGGCACGAACCGATCTCCTGATAATTTTCATGTCCTTTGCCAATGATGGCGATTAAATCGCCAGGCTGTGCATCCATTATCGTCGTATGGATTGCCTCACGACGATCCGGAATCACCACATACTTTCCTCCGACAGATTCCACACCCTCTATCAGTCCTGCAATGATCTGTGATAACGGTTCACTGCGGGAATTATCCTCGGTGAGCACCGACAAATCACATATTCTTCCTCCGACCCTGCCCATACCAAGCCTACGCATGACAGAACGGTCACCACCGCTTCCGTAAACGCAGATCAGCCGCTTCGGTTTCATCTCACCGAGGGCGATGAGCAAATTCTCCATGCCGGATTCATTATGCGCATAATCAATCACAACACGGTAGTCGCCTCCGTAATCATTCCCATCTAACATTTCCGTTCTTCCCGGCACTAAGATGTCGGATAAAACAGTACAGTCAGACAGTGGAATATTCAATAAACTTGCAACAGTAAGTGCTCCTAATGCATTTTCCAAATTATATCTACCGGGAAGTCCAACGTGGAATTCGCCGGTGTACCGACCAAATAACGTCATTTTTCCCGCGTTTATCTCCGAACCGGACACGCCG
>JAFSBP010000040.1 GCA_017437205.1 Lachnospiraceae bacterium | reverse complement strand
TTATCCAGCTCCCGGTCCTTAATTTTTTGGTTAAGAATCCTTAGCCCCTCCGCTGTTTTCGCAGCGATCACAATTCCGCCGGTATTGCGGTCTATCCGGTTGCACAATGCCGGGGTAAAACTGTTTTCCTCTCTGGGACGCCATTGACCGTTTTGGTAAAGGTATGCCTGAATATGGTCGATCAATGTTTTTCCGTATTCCGCGCCGTCGTGGGGATGCACAGAAAGCCCCGGCCGCTTGTCCGCCAGCAAAATGTGGGTATCCTCATATAAAATGTTCAACTTAGGAGCAGCCACCATCAAATAGGCATTGTCTTCCCTTGGCTTATCAAAAAACTCGTCGTTGATATACAGCTGCAAAACATCTCCGGCATTGAGGCGGGTATCCCGCTGTGCGCGGGCACCGTTGCACTTGATCCGTTTCAGCCGGATGTACTTTTGCGCCAGCGATGCCGGCAAGAGCGGTACCGCCTTAGCCAAAAATCTGTCCAGACGCTGTCCGGCATCATTGGCTCCGATTGTCAGTTCCTTCATCCCAGTGTCTCCTGTGCGAAATGACGGTCGATCTGTTGCGTAAACTCCAAGGCCGGATTATAACCCATTTTCCGTTGACGGTTGTTCATAGCCGCCACTTCCAGAATGACAGCCAAATTACGGCCGGGTGTAATGGGAATCGTATTCATCGGCACCTGTACACCCAGGATTTCCATATACTGCTCTTCCAGGCCAAGCCTGTCATATGTCTCATGGGTTTTCCACGGCACGATGTTAACCACGAGGTTGACTTCATTTTCTGCCTTCACCGCACCCATGCCGAAAAGTTTTGCAACATTGACAATCCCAATGCCTCGCAGTTCAATATAATTTCGAATCAGAGGCGGCGCCGTTCCTACCAGTGTAGAGCCGGATATTTTACGAATCTCCACTGCATCATCTGCGATCAGCCGGTGACCGCGCTTTAGAAGCTCCACCGCAGCCTCGCTCTTGCCGATTCCGCTTTCGCCAATCAGCAGCAAGCCTTCTCCGTAAACTTCCATGAGCACACCGTGGCGGGAGATCCGCGGTGCCATCGCCGCACTCAGATACCGGATGATTTCGGAGATAATGGTGGAGGTTACCTGTTCCGTCCGCAGGATCGTCACATTATGTTTTTTTGCCATCTCCACACATTCCGGATACGTCTCAATATTGCGCGCAATCAAAAGTGCGGGAAACCGATAGGAGAACAACCGATCGAAAGTAATCCCTCGCTCGCGTTGGCTCAGTTTCTCCAGATAACCGGATTCTGCATTGCCAATCACCTGCAAACGCATCGGCTCGAAGTGATCCATGTAACCGGCGATCTGCAGTCCGGGTCTTGTCAGATCCTCCACCGTCAACTGGATCTTCTCATAGTCTGAAGACGCAAAATAAACTTCCAGATGAAACTCTTCCACCAGCGTTTTCAGCGGGACGCAATAAGTATCCACCATTACATACACTCCATTCTAGGATTTGCCGTTATTATATCGCTCCGTGGTTCGAATATCAACTTAATTTTGAAAAAAGTAAAAAAAATTGTAAAAAGTGCTTGCTTTTTTCACCAATCTCTGCTATCATATTCTAGCGCTTGTGGAGCGCTAGATTCACGTATTTATCTGCGGATAGGAGGTGCAGTAGAATGGCGAAGTGTGATTATTGTGGCAAGGGCGTTACTTTTGGTATTAAGGTTTCCCACTCCCACAGACGTTCCAACCGTACATGGAAGCCCAATGTAAAGCGGGTCAAGGCGGTTGTCAACGGGACTCCGTGCCATGTGTACGCTTGTACCAGATGCCTCCGTTCCAACAAGGTTG
>JAFSBP010000433.1 GCA_017437205.1 Lachnospiraceae bacterium | reverse complement strand
CGGCTTCTTCGCACCGTTTACTCCGATACCATACTCGTAAGTCGCATCCTTCGGAGAAATACCGTGGCATATTACCGCCGTGGCAAACTCTCCCCTCGTCTCACTGTCATCGGTGGAGCTTTTTGACACCTGCTCGCCAAGGCTCAACGAAATCAGCGTTCCGGGCTTTATATAGTAGCAGTTGCCACAACTGTCTGCGAGAACATCATCCTTCTTGATCTCGTACCGAAGCTCGCCGACCGGCTCGCCGTTTATCTTAGGCGTATCCACAGCAGCCTCCCGGCTGATCTGGTAAAGCGTCGTCTCTGTCTCGTACTCCGCTTCATTGCTGATCCCTGAGCCCAGAAGCAGAATAAAATCATCATGGAAGAATACGCTCTTATGTGCCCGGTGGGTACCGTTGTATTTCGGATGCTCCGAGAGAATCATGGAGAACATTCCGTTTCCATGGAGGCTCACAGAACCTGCAAAGCTCTGATCCGACAGAAGCATCTCCTCAAAGCCGCTGTGGGTATCCACATTGAGCACGTTTGCACGCAGCTTCTCCATCGGCAGATGGATCGTCGTGGCTCCCGGAAACCGATTCCAGTCGTAGCCGTCATGAGAGAAATGACTCCTCTCATTGATCAGTTCCACCACTCCGTATGAGCGATATCTGCCGTACAGATTGTTTGCCTCGTAGATCTCACTGCCCCAGAGATACCGGGAATAACCCTTGGCAACTGCCATAAAGTTCTCACGCTTATGTACACAGGCACAGGCTAACGGGAAGCTGCGGTTATCTTCGTAAACCACATTCTCTGCCAATGCAAACAGCTTCCGGTCAAGTTCATCCTCCGGCTCCCGCTTCAGGCTGACATACATTGCCGCAATCTCCTTCGCACGGTCATTTCCTGCTTCCAGCATTGCCAACGCAAAGTATTTATAATTTGCGGCTGTGATCTGCATCTTTCCTAACGGATGTCTTCCGGAAAATACGATCGGCACATTCACCCCATGGCACTGAAAATGAATCGCTTCAAGCACCCGACGGACGTTTTCGCAAACCTCGTTACTCACCGCAAAGGGAGTACCGCTCAGCGCATAGATAAGGGTAGTTATGCCTTCCAGACCGCCGTTTCCGTAGGCAATGTAATGCCCACAGTGATGGTAAATACAGCCGTCCTCCTTCAGAATCCCCAGAAGCCCCTCTCCCAGTTTCAGATTTCTCTCTATCCAATCACGAAAAGCGGTGAGAAAACCTGCCTGTTTCACCGGCTCCTGAATCATCAAAATTGCGTTCAGGATACCACGGGCATCGTTAAAAAATGAGTCGCTGGATGCCTTTCTCGCCGGAACCTCATCGCAAAAGCCCATCTGGATCACATGCTGGAACCAGAGCATCGCACTGGCAAAATCCTCCGCAAGGGGACTTTTCTCAATCACATCCCACATGAGTGCAACCGAGGTATAGAGCGGCCGCAGACCGTAAAACAATATCCAATGGGTTCCGAAGCTACTGCCCTCCGCAAAGCCCTGAACCATCAGATACTCCATCACTTCCAGGTATGCAGATGCAGCCCGCTCGCTTTTCGTCTGTGCATACCAAACCGCTAAGGAAAGCATCAGATTCGTCACAGTACGAAGATTCGCATATTCCTCCTTCTCCCACTCGGTCCCGATGAGTATCCTTCGGTGAATCTGATATTCTACCCGCTTTCCGGTGATCCCCAACTCATTCCGGGTGATGGAAAGAGCGGCCAGCTTCGCCTCCAGCTCCTCCGGATTCACCGGCTTTCCATTTACATATTCGCTGTAAATATAAGTCTTTACCTTCTCGCGGATTGCTTTCACCGCCTCCGGCGCCGGAGCTGCATTGCGGTATGCCGCACCCAGTTTCCAATCTTTGATCACGTTCAATGCATCATACTTTACTTCCGGCACCTGATAACTCTTCCAGATAGCCCTGGCATCAATCCGATTTGCTGTGACCAACTCAGAAAAAAGCAGACTGCCGCCGCCGTCTGCCGTGATCACCATCTGATTCATTCCTTCTCTCGGCACGCCGTTCATATCCCGGTCAAAGCAGGCTGAAATGGATCTCCATCCGTCGAAATCCAAAATCACCTCAAAGCCTGTACACCAAACATCGTCCTGATAAAAGTCTACCTTAAGCTTTCCCGTTGCCCCGATTCCGTACAAATACACGGAAAACGCATAGGCACGGTTATCCTTTCCATCGCGGATTTGCTGCCGGTATCCGATGTCTCCATCGAATACCAGCTGATCTCCCGCGTTAAAATCCCATCTGAGACTTCCGGTTCCCTGCTTCACCGCCAGCGCAGTCACACTGAGCCTGCCGCCTCCGGCCGTGACACATTCAGGGACACCCTCTCCAAAATCAAAAATTTTCATCAGCCCTTCACCGCGCCGATCAGCGCGCCCTTTACGAAATACTTCTGCAAAAACGGATATATGCAGAGAATCGGAGCTGTGGAAACAATAATGGTTGCGTACTTGATCGTCTCCGCGTACTCGTTATAGTCATCTCCGCCGGACTCCATCAACTGCTGATTCGCCATCAACACTGCTCTGAGCACGTTCTGAATGGGCATCAGTTCATTTTCCTTCAGATAAATCGTCGCTGCCATCCAGTTATTCCAGTGAGCCACACCGTAGTACAGTGCCAGCACTGCCAACGTCGCCTTAATCAGCGGCACCACAATCTTAAACATTACCTGAATATCATTGGCTCCGTCCAGATAAGCAGACTCACGAAGGCTATCCGGAATCGCCTGAATGGAGGTTCTGCAGATAATCGCATTGTAAACCGATACACCGCCCGGAATGATCAGTGCCCACAGTGTATTATAAAGTCCCAGATCCTTGATGTTTAAGTAGGCCGGAATCAGGCCTCCGCCGAAATACATAGTGAGTAGCATCATCCAGACAATGGGCTTTTTCCACATCATCTTCTCTTTAGCCATAAAATATCCGGTAAACAGCGTCATCACTACATTATAGGGAACAGAGAGACCCAAAATGATAAAAGAGTTTCTAAACCCTCTCAACACCTTTGCATTCTGAAAAACCATTCGATAGGAGCCCAGCGCAATCTCATCCGGCCAGATCATCAGACCGGGATCTTTTATCAGTTCTGTGCTGTTTGTAATCGATGCAACAACTACGTACCACATAGGATAGAGGGTCACGATGGTTATTGCTGCAAGTATAGTATAAATAAACAGATCCAGTACAATGTCTTCTGCACTTTTCTTTATCTTTGTCTTCTTTTTCCTGGTCATAGTTACTTCCACACCTTTCCCAAACGAATCAGAACAATCCACTCTGTCCCAACTTTTTACTCATCTTATTTGCGGTTACCAACATTACGATATTAATCACTGACTGAAACAGTCCTACCGCAGTACTATAGCTGAAATCAGCATCAATCAAACCTCTCCGGTACACATAAGTAGAAATAACATCTGCCACATCATAGGTTAACTCATTGTACAAAAGCAGAGTCTTGTCGCGTCCTACGCTTAAGAGACTTCCGAACTGCAAAACAAACAGCATGGAGACCGTGGGCATCAATCCGGGAAGGGTGATATAACGCATCTGCTGTAATCTGCCCGCACCGTCAATCTTTGCCGCCTCGTACTGCTCCTGATCAATTCCCGACAATGCCGCCAAATAGATGATCGCAGACCAGCCCAAGCCCTGCCAAATATCCGAAATAAGATAAATCGGGTAGTATAGCTCTGATTCCTGCAGCAAATTATGTCGCTCCCCGCCGAAGAACTCAATGATATCATTGAGAGCACCGTTTGACTGACAGAAAGAGGTGATCAGACCACAAATAACTACGATAGAGATAAAGTGTGGCATATATGAGATTGTCTGTACCGTCTTTTTAAACCACTTTACCTTGACCTCGTTGAGCAACAACGCAAATATAACCGGACAAGGAAACACGAAACAAAGCTGCAAAATATTGATCACAAAGGAGTTTCTGACAATTCTCAGGTAGTAGGGATCCATCAAAAACTGCTTAAACCATTTCAAGCCGACCCAGGCACTTCCCTCAATTCCCTTTGCCGGGCGATAATTTTTAAACGCAATCACAATACCATACATCGGCTTATACTCAAACAGAATAAACAGTATAATCACCGGTATGATCATTAAGTATGCGTATTTATTTCTCATGAAGTCTTTCTTTACATTTGCCCAAAACATTGTGTCTGCGTTTTTCTTTTTTTTCATAATTTCTCCCGTTTTAAGATATCCATGGGATGTAGGCTACATCCCATGGATATTAAACCATCTCTTATTTGCCTGTACGTGCTACGTAGCGATCATACGCTGCCTGCTGAACAGCGAGAGCTTCTTCAGCGCCCATCTCCTTGATCTTTGCAACAAATGCATCGTACTCAGAGAAATCTCTGTCGCCCACGAGGAACTTTGCAACCTCCTGGCTAATATAAGTACTGATAGGTGACATCTTCGTTTTATAAGTATCACTCTCTGCTTCTGTCAGTGTAAGAGTGGGCAACACATGGGAAGATGCCTCAGTGTTCTTAATCCACAGTTCTACTGCTTCTCCTGCCTGCAGACTGTTCTTCAAGCGAACCAGATCAGCTTTCTGAACTACGGGGGCAGATCCGGAAGCTCCGGTATATTTCTGTGTTGCCGCCGTCAGACCCATCTCGTCCTTTGCGATAAGATCTGTCCACGCCACTTTGCCATCTGCACCTACGGTATAGGTTACACCTTCCTCGCCATAGTTCCAGTACTTGTTACCTTCCTCAGTCCAGCCATAGTTCAGCCATGCCAGCGCTGTCTTCAACTTCTCCTCGGAACAGCTCTTGGTGATGAACGCACCCAGACCGGTTCCTCTCTGTGCAAGAGACTGGATCATCGTGGTAGGCGCACCGGCTTCGGTTCTCGCATACTCCATTCCTACCCAGTTCGCGGAGGTTCCCTCTTTCTTCGCATCGTTGATCATACCGGTCATCTGGGACATGGGGACAAATGCGATTCCGATCTCATTATTCAACGCCTTAGTTCTCAGACCGTTATTGTTCAGCGTCAGAACATCCTTATCGATCAGACCCATCTTGTACCATTTTACCAGTGTTTCTAACATAGCCTTATATTCGGGTTGAAGCTGTGCCAGATTTACCTTGCCATTATCAACATAGAGTCTTGCATTCAACGCAGCGTATGTACCAAATCCGGATGCAATACCACCGGCATTGTTGAAATTGCCCTTTACAAATCCCATCTTTGCGCCGTACTTCTCTTTGAACTTAACCAGAACATTCTCCCAATCCTGGATAGTCACGGGCATCTTGAGTCCGCACTCATCAAGCCAGTCCTG
>JAFSBP010000432.1 GCA_017437205.1 Lachnospiraceae bacterium | reverse complement strand
TAGAGGAATTATCGCGTGAGAACTTGATCGCATTGTCCAGTAAATTATAGAGAACCTGTTGGATTTTTACTTTGTCGGCTTTTACCGGAAGCTCCTCTCCGTGAAAGACAAGCTGGATCACCAAATGGCGGGAATTACAGATTCCCTCGAAGGAGGCAACGGTGTTTCGGATAACCTGATTAATATCGAACGTAGAGAGATCCAACAAGATCTTGCGTGACTGAAGAGACTGTAATTCCAGTGTGCTCTTGGTCAGTGCCGTCAGGCGGTCTGCCTCACTGATCACAATCTGCAGATATTTATCCTGCATTTCCGGCGGAATCGTACCATCCAGCATAGCCTCCAGATAACCCTTAATGGAGGTCAGCGGTGAGCGGAAGTCATGGGAAACATTGGAGATAAATTTCCGCTGATATTCCTCTGTGTTGCTCAACTCGTGAGCCATGTAGTTGAGTGTATCCGCCAACTTACCCATTTCGTCCTGCGAATGAAGGAGCAGTTCATATTTCAGATTGCCCTGCGCGTACTCCATTGCGGCAGTGCTGATGCGGGACAGTGGCTTGAGAACGATGAAACGCACCAACAAAAGAAGGAGAAAGGCAACTGCGTATAAGATAAGGAAGATTAGGTATTGTACGTTGAGAACAGCTTCCTTTGCCGCATATACCATGTCCATGTTTTGATGAATGATTACATATCCGTAGATGGTGAAATTGGCTGAAATCGGTGCGGAGACCGTCAGAACATCACCATTTTGGTAGTGACCAAAGTAATCACTGATCATGTAGTTGCGACTGCCGCCGGCAGAAGGGTCGAAATTTTCAAGCAGGATGTTGGTCAGGCGTCTCGAACTGTCAAAAAAGACAGTGCCATCAGCGCGCACCAGCCAGATATCCGCATCTAAAGCGGAGGCGATACCGTCGAGGTTCTCGTAAGTAAAGTGGCTGGAGCCTCCGGTATACAATTGTCTGCAATCCTGCGCAATCGTGTTTACACGGTCATATAGTTCTCTGCCGTAGTGATTCTCCAAATAGGCCTGTGTCAGCTTAGCAGACAGGGTGGAGATGGAAAGCAGCCCGATCACGCCGAGCAGAAGATAGGCGAGGAGCAGCTTTGTCATAATTGAGAATTTCATCGCTTGACCTCAAATTTGTAGCCGATGCCCCACACGGTATTGATATTCCAGCGGGGATGCTCACCGATTTTTTCGCGGATTCGTTTTACATGTACGTCTACGGTGCGGGTATCACCCATATATTCATATCCCCAGATATGATCCAATAGCTGTTCGCGGGTAAACACTTGATTCGGAGAGGAGGCGAGGAAATACAAAAGCTCTAATTCCTTTGGAGGCATCTCCACGGTCTCGCCGCGACAGGTGACAGAATAGTTGGTAATGTTGACAATGAGTTCTGGGTATTCCACATAATTTCCGCTCTGCTTCGGCGCGGCAACTGATTCGGCCTGTGCTGTGGCAGGGGAGGTGCGGCGCAGGACAGCCTTCACGCGGGCAACCATTTCCTTGGAATCGAACGGCTTGATGATGTAATCATCTGCACCAAGCTCCAATCCGAGCACCTTGTCAAAGACCTCACCTTTCGCGCTGAGCATGATGATCGGCACCTGGGAAGTCTTTCTGAGCTCGCGGCAGACCTGATAGCCATCAATACCCGGCAGCATCAGATCCAGCAAAATCAGATCCGGGCGGAAGGTAGAAAACATTTTGATTGCGGCCTCGCCGTCGTGGACAATCTCTGTCTCAAAGCATTCTTTGACCAAATACAGGGAGATCAGACCTGCAATATTGGGATCGTCGTCGACGATCAGAATTTTTTGCTTGTTCGTCATGGGTTTATTTATTCCTTTCCGGTTTTAAATTCAACAATCGTCACGCCGGTGTTTCCTTCGCCGAAGGAACCGAGACGGAAAGATGCAACCACAGGGGAGCGGCGTAGCAGTTGATGGACGGCTGCTTTTAGCGCACCGGTTCCGCGGCCGTGGATAATGCGGGCTTGAGGAAGATGGGCAAGGTATGCATCGTCCAAGTATTTATCTAGTGCAGGGATCGCCTCATCGGTGGTCATACCGATGAGGTTCAGCTCAGGTGAAATGGTAGCACTTTTACCCATACCGATAGAACTGGAGGAGCGTTTTTGGGTACGCTTTCCGGTGGGGAGTTGGTTTCCGAGTGCTGTAATTCCACTCTCATCTAAAAGCTGAAGATCTGAAATATTTACCAGCGAGCGCAAGATACCCATCTGAACATATAAATCTCCTTTTTGGTTGGGGAGAGAACTGACGGTTCCGGTCAGATTCAGGGAAAGCACCTTCACGCCATCGCCCACTCGGAGCTTTTTCGGATCAATAGCCTTGGCTGCGGGAACGGGCTTCGGTTTAGTTTTTCGTTCGTTGTTTTTCTCCATACCCTTGCGAAGTGCCTCGCGCTCTTTTTCTAACGCTCTGGCAATGTCGCTGTCACCGGAGATTCGGTTAATGTTTTTGATGGCAATGTCGGCGGTCTTTTTTGCTTCAGCCAGGATACGCGCTGCTTCTTCGGAAGCCTCTTTCAGCATGCGTTCACGCTGAGCGTCAATGCGCTCCTGTTTTTCCGCAAGTTTATTTTTCAGACCGGCGATTTCAGCCTTATATCGGCTGAGTTCTTCTTTTTCCTGTTCAAGGCGGACACGGTTCTCCTCAAGTCCGGTGAGTAAATCTTCAAACGCCACATCCTGATGATCCAGACGCTCGGATGCGTCATCAATGATAAACTGGGGAAGCCCCAGACGTTTCGAGATGGCAAAAGCGTTACTCTTTCCGGGAATGCCGATCAGTAGACGGTAGGTAGGGCGAAGGGTCGCCACATCAAACTCACAACAGGCATTTTCTACGCCGGGAGTGGACAGAGCAAAGACTTTTAGCTCACTGTAATGGGTGGTCGCCATTGTGCGCACCTGCATCTTATGCAAAAAACTTAAGATAGAGGTGGCGAGGGCGGCACCCTCTGTCGGATCGGTACCTGCACCCAGCTCGTCGAAGAGAACGAGAGAGTCACAGTCTGCTTTATCTAATATCTGAACAATATTTGTCATGTGGGACGAGAAGGTACTTAAGCTCTGTTCAATGCTCTGTTCGTCGCCGATGTCGGCAAATACTTCGGTGAAGACAGAGAGCTGTGAGCCGTCAAAGGCGGGAATGTGAAGACCTGCCTGCCCCATCAGGGTGAACAGCCCCACCGTTTTCAGGGAGACCGTCTTACCGCCGGTGTTCGGACCGGTGATGATCAGCTGGTGGAAGTCACCACCCAGTTCCAGATTGATGGGAACGACCTTTCCGGGATCAAGGAGAGGGTGTCGTCCATCCTTGATACGGATATATTTCTTTTCGTTAAAATTCGGCTCGCTGCACTTAAATTTGCGGGAAAGAGTCGCTCTCGCAAAGATGAAGTCCAGACTGCAGAGGATCAGAAAATCCTCCTCCAACAGATTGGTGTATTCTGCAGCCATCTGGCTCAGTTTTGCCAAGATAATCTCAATCTCTTTTTGCTCGGCAATTTCCAGTTCGCGGATTTCATTGTTCAGTTTCACGATGGCCAACGGCTCGATAAAGAAGGTGGAGCCGGAGGAGGACTGGTCGTGAACCATTCCTGCAATCTGATTTTTGTGTTCCGCTTTTACCGGAAGACAATATCTGCCGTTTCTCATGGTGACCACACCGTCCTGCAAATAGGTGCGGGAGGAATTCATCAATGTATTTAACTGAAAATGAATTTTCTCGCCTGCGGCGGCAAGTGCGCGACGAATTTTTTTAAGTGCGGGAGAGGCATCGTCACTGATTTCTTCCTCGGAGAGGATACAGCGGGAAATCTCCTGATGCAGCGGGAAAATGGGTTCCAGTCCGGCAAACAGTCCATCCAGAGAATCAGGATTGGTATCCGACTGCTCACGGCGTCCGTAAGACTTTACACGGGAGGCGGCAGAAAGCAGGCTGCTGATTGACAACAGCTCAGAGATGCCTAATGAACTGCCCACGTTAAGACGCATCAGCGAACTGCGGATATCCTTTACTCCGGCAAAAGATAGTGCACCTTTTGCAAAAAGACGGCTCACGGCATCAGAGGTCTGCCGCTGGCGGGTACGAATCTCATCGATATCAGTCAGTGGGACTAGCTGTCTACAGTAGTCCTTTCCCAGCGGTGTGGCAGCATATTCGGTAAGGAATCCGACAATTTTGTCAAATTCCAGTGTGTGCAAACATTTTTCATTCATAACTAACTCCGTTTTGTCGCATAAATTGCGTCGCAAATTGACCTTTGGGTAAAGCGAGGAAGAAGATTACCTCATTACCCTAATATAGCATACCATAAAACAGTCGATTTTCCTATGGATTTTTGCAAAAAAACTAAAAAAATTCAGTCAAAGTCTTTTCATTTGGTCACATTTCTACTATAATAGTCAATATGGGTATGTGTGTTGTTGATCGGAGGATAAATTTATGAGCGACCCCGGCTTGGATGAAAACAAAGAGAGGGATTCAAAGGGATTTGTGCGCGAGCGTATCGTGAACCGTCAGAACGGAAAGCGATGGTTGAAAAAGATACTAGTAGTGGGCATCTGTGGAGTTATCTTCGGGCTGACTGCGGGTATTGCTTTGGCTGCGGTTTTTCCGAAAGCTTCGGGTTGGTTTGCTGATGAGGAGACGACGACCCAGTCCCCTGTGGTGATCCCTCCGGATAGACCGTCCGCGAGTGAAAGTGAAACGCCTACAGAGCAGGCGACGCAGGAGGCAACCGAAACTCCTACCGAGGAGACGACTGAGGAAAATGAGGAAGAACGTCGCGAAGAAGAGTTGCGAAAGTTCATTTTGGCGGAAATCAGAAAGAAGAAAGAAGAATGGCTGTCTAATCCGGAGTTTATTGAGGAACTGTATGGATTGATGGCAGAACTTGGCAGAAATTACCGAAAAGCATTGGTTGCGGTGGAATCCCGCGAATCAGTGCCGGATTGGTTTGATAATCCGGTGATGACGGAGGGGGTGGCCTGTGCCGGCATGATTTGGAATGAGGCCGATGACGGAACCTTATATATTCTGGCCAGTGGGATGGAGACAGTCGCCGATGCCCATATTCAGGTAGTGTTTGCGGATGGAAGTCGCAGAGATGCGCAAATCTGCCGTAGAGATTCGGTGACCGGGCTTACGATGTTGAAGGTAGAGGCGGAACAGGTGGATGAAGCATTGCGTGAGCAGATTGCGGTGATGCCTCTGGGGAATTCCTATGGAGTGGAGCAGGGAGATCCCTTGTTGATTGTTGGAAATACTCACGGTTATGTGGGCGCAGTTGTGCCGACGGTGGTGACTTATGCGGATCGGATGATCTATGAATCGGACAGTGTTTATCGGTGGATAGATCTTGATGCGGTTACTGCAGAAGATGCGAATGGTTTTGTGCTCTCGCTGGACGGGAGGATTATGGGAGTGATTACACCGAAGACAGCAGGGCTTTCCACGGGGATGCTTGCCATCTCTGATTTGAAGGGTGTGCTAGAACTTCTTGCAAATGGTCAGTCGGTGCCTTACTTGGGAGTGATCGGTCAGACAGTGACCGAGGCGATCGGAGAGGAGCACGGTCTGCCCACCGGAGTGTATGTGACGGAGGTACAATCAGGAACGCCTGCTTATCATGCGGGAATCAAAGCCGGAGATGTTATTGTGAAGGTGGGTGAGGTGCCGGTTGGCAGCCTTGTGACACTGAGAGGCAGAGTTGAGCGGCTGGAGACTGATGTTCCGGTCAGCGTAGTGGTGATGCGTGCAGGAAGCAATGGATATCAGGAACTGACCTTCCAAATTACACCCGGAGTGCGTTGAGAGGATAATAAACGATATTTTGTAACAATTTAGACAGGATGGAGAATGACATGAAATATATTGAAACCCTTAGAGAAGGTGACTGGATTGGAGATGTGTACCTGTGTCGCAAGAAGCAGTCGCTGGTGGCGAAAAATGGAAAGACATATTATTCCATTGATCTGCAGGACAAAACCGGTATGATTAATGCGAAAGTGTGGGATATCAACAGTGGCATCGATCACTTTGAATCATTGGATTATATCAAGGTAGACGGAGATGTGACCGTGTTTCAGGGAGTTCCTCAGATCCGTGTGCGCCGTATCCGTCGCGCCCAGGAGGGCGAGTACATCCCTTCTGATTATCTGCCTGTGTCCGGAAAGGATATAAAGCAGATGTATTCCGAACTGCTAAAGTTTATCAGTAGCGTAAAAAACGAGAAGCTTCGCGCATTGCTGGAGAGCTTTTTCGTGGAAGATAAGGCTTTTGTGAAGGATTTTTGTGAGCATTCCGCGGCGAAGAGTGTTCACCACGGGTTTGTGGGAGGTTTGTTGGAGCATACGCTGAGCGTGGCGAAGATGTGTGATTTTTACTGCAGCCAGTATCCGCTGTTGAAGCGGGATTTGCTGATCGCAGCAGCCCTGTTCCATGACATCGGAAAGACGAAGGAACTTTCACTGTTCCCGGAAAATGATTACACCGATGATGGTCAGCTTCTCGGCCACATTGTGATGGGCACGGAGATGGTAGGCGAGCATATCCGCAGGATTCCGGGATTCCCGGACAGACTGGCAGCGGAACTTAAGCATTGTATTCTGGCACATCACGGGGAGTACGAGTACGGTTCCCCGAAGAAGCCGGCGATCATTGAGGCAGTGGCACTCAATTTTGCGGACAATACAGATGCGAAGCTGCAGACATTTATGGAGGCACTGTCAGGGACGAAGGATGCAAACGACTGGCTGGGCTTTAATCGACTGTTTGACAGTAATATCCGTGGTACGGGAGAAGTTTGATGGAAAAGAATGAGATTTTCGAGACAGAGATTGTAGATATGACGGAGGACGGTGAAGGCATCGGTAAAGTGGATGGCTTCACCGTTTTTATCAAAGATACAGTGATCGGTGACCATGTGGAGGCGAAGCTGATCAAAAGCAAAAAAACATACGGCTATGGGCGCTTAGTGAAGGTGCTTTCCCCATCCGCTTTTCGCGTGGAACCGACTTGCCCGGTGGCGGCACCCTGTGGCGGTTGTCAGCTTCAGGCTATGAGCTATGAGAGTCAGCTTAAGTTTAAAGAGAGCCGTGTGCGCGGACATTTGGAGCGTATCGGTCGTTTTACGGACATCCCCATGGAGCCGATTATCGGGATGGAAGGAGAACCGCTGCGCTACCGCAATAAAGCACAATTTCCGGTCGGAAAAAGTAAAGACGGGCAGATTATTACCGGTTTTTATGCCGGGAGGACACACTCCATCATTCCGGTGGAAGATTGTCTGTTAGGAATGCCGGTAAACCGTCAGGTGACAAAAATCGTGACCGAATTTATGGAAAAGTATCATATCGAACCCTACAACGAGGAGACGCACAGAGGACTGGTGCGTCACATTTTGGTGCGCTGTGGGTTCCACACCGGACAGGTTATGGTTTGTCTGGTGATCAACGGAACTAAATTGCCGCGCCATGAGGAATTGGTGAAGTGTCTTTCGGAGGCAGTGCCCGGTCTGGTATCCGTTTCTCTTAATGTGAACCGGGAGAAAACAAATGCGATCCTCGGCAGAGAACTAATCAATCTTTACGGCCACGGCTATTTGGAGGATATGATCGGTGACGTGCGTTTTCGTATTTCGCCGTTGTCCTTCTTCCAGGTAAATCCGGTACAGACGGAGAAACTCTACGGCAAGGCTTTAGAATTTGCAGGCCTCTCCGGAGGAGAAATCGTTTGGGATCTTTACTGCGGCATCGGAACAATCTCCCTGTTTTTGGCGAAGAAGGCGAAGCAGGTTTACGGCGTGGAGATCATTCCTGCAGCCATTGAGAATGCGAAGGAAAATGCCCGTCTGAACCACATGGACAATGCAGAGTTCTTCGTGGGTAAGGCGGAGGAAGTACTTCCGGAAAAATATGCACAGAGCGGGGGAACCATGGCCGCAGATGTGATCGTGGTTGATCCGCCGAGAAAAGGTTGTGATGAGGCACTCCTTGACACCATGGTGAAGATGGCACCGAAGCGGATCGTCTATGTGTCCTGTAATTCCGCGACGCTGGCGAGGGATCTGCGGTTTTTGTGTGATAGAGGGTATGAGCTTATGCGGGTGCAGGCGTGTGATATGTTTCCGATGAGTGTACACACAGAGACTGTCGTCCTCTTGGGCAACCAAAAAGCGGACTCCTATGTTGAAAGGTCTTTAGATATGAAAGACTAAGACCGGTATGTATGCAGAAAGGATATTGCAATATATTGTATATATATTGCAATATATGCAATAGATTGCTTGCCTCTGTTGTGCTAAAATCAAAATGAAATCACACAGAAAGCAGGTGACTTATGAGAGGACAAATTATCCATGCAAACATTGTTCTGCAGGACGGGATACTGCGTGACGGAGTGTGCGGATACTGCGATGGGATCATTGACTATGTGGGTAGAGAACCACGAATGGATG
>JAFSBP010000431.1 GCA_017437205.1 Lachnospiraceae bacterium | reverse complement strand
CGTCCCATAATGATTCGATGTGAGTCGTTATGGGGCGTTTTATAATGTCTGGCACCGTAACCACATTAGTTAAGAGGAAAGCAGGAGAACATGATGCAGGAATTGAATGGATTGAGTGAGAAGCTTGATGCGATCAAACAGGAAATTTTGACCGGTATGGAGACACTTGACAGTTCCAAAGCTGTCTACGAGTTTAAGAAATCTTTCTTGGACTCAAAGACCGGAAAGATCGGTCAGTTGATGAAGGGAATGAAGGATATCCCCCCTCAGGAGAGAGCGAACTACGGTAAGAGCGTGAATGCGCTGAAGGAGTGGGCGCTGGCTCAGTTTGAGGAGCTGGATGTGAAGATGAAGGAAAAGGAGCTGCTTGCGCGGTACGAGAGCGAGAAGGTGGACATTACCATGCCCGCAGAGAAAGTGGAGAGCGGAAATCTTCATCCGATCACCCTTATCCGCAATCAGCTGATTGATATTTTCGGAGCGATGGGCTTTGAAGTATTTGAGGGAACGGAGATTGAGACAGATTATTATAACTTTACTGCGCTGAACACACCGCAGGATCACCCTGCCCGCGATATGCAGGATACGTTCTATCTGACACCGGAGTTTCTGCTCCGCACACAGACTAGCGCTGGTCAGATTCACGTGATGGAGAAGAGTGCGCCGCCGATTAAGATCCTTTCCCCCGGAAAGGTGTTCCGTTCCGACGATGACGCTACCCATTCACCGATGTTCAGCCAGATGGAAGGTCTGGTTGTGGATGAGGGAATCACCCTCTGCGATCTGAAGGGTATGCTGGATGTTCTGGTACAGAAGATTTTCGGCGAGGGTACGACGACACGTCTGAGACCTTCCTATTTCCCGTTCACAGAGCCTTCCGTTGAGGTGGATGTAAGCTGCTTCGCCTGCGGTGGAGAGGGCTGTAAGCTCTGCAAGGGTACCGGTTGGATCGAGGTATTAGGCGCAGGTATCGTAAACAAGAAGGTATTGGAAGTTTGCGGCATTGATTCCGAAAAGTACAGTGGTCTGGCTTTCGGTATCGGTATTGAGCGTCTGGCCATGTTAAAGTACGGTATCAACAATATTAAGCTGCTGTTTGAGTCCGATGTGCGCGTATTGAAGCAGTTGAATGATTAAGGACGGAGGATTGGATAGATGTTAGTACCTTTGAGTTGGTTGAAAGATTATGTAGATATTGATGTTTCACCGAAGGAATTGGAGGAGAAGCTATTCTCCTGCGGTTTTGAGGTAGAGGAACTTTATGAGATTGGCAAGGATATCAGCGGTGTAGTGGTTGGATACGTGGAGGAGTGTGAGCCCATCCCGGAGACCCATCTGCACGTTTGTAAAGTAAATGTAGGTCAGGGCGAGTTATTGCAGATCTGCTGTGGTGCGGACAATGTTCACGCAGGAGGTAAATTCCCCGTGGCTTTGGTCGGTGCATCCGTTTATATGACGGCGAAGGATCACAAGACCGTTGAGGGTGTGATGAAGATTAAGAAGGGTAAACTGCGCGGATATGAATCCCACGGTATGCTCTGCTCAGGCGTTGAGCTTGGCGTTTCTGAGAATATGTATCCCGGTGCAGGCTACAATGGTCTTTTGGTGCTGCCCGAGGATGCCGAGATCGGTGCCGATGTGAAGCCGATTTTAGGTTTGGATGACTGGATGTTTGATATTTCCATCACCGCAAACCGCGCAGACTGCCAGAGCATTTTCGGTATCGCCCGTGAGGTGGCTGCAGTGCTTGGGAAGGAGCTGAAAACGCCCGCATTGGATTACACGGAGACCGAAGTGGAGAAGGAAGGCTTTACTGTGACGGTAGACGCTCCCGACCTCTGCCCCCGCTATTCCGCTCACTATGTATATGATGTGAAGATTGGGGAGTCCCCCGCTTGGATGAAACGTCGCCTGGCGTTGGTTGGCTGTGATGCCATCTCCAACGTAGTGGATATCACCAACTATGTATTGAAGGAGCTTGGTCAGCCCATGCATGCATTTGACTGCTCCTATCTGGAAGGAAATGCGATCAACGTAAGACGTGCTACCGACGGTGAGAAGGTGGTTGCGCTGAACGAGAAGGAATACACCCTGGATCCCTCTAATCTGGTGATCTGCGACGGCGTGAAACCCGTGGCACTGGCCGGCGTGATGGGTGGACTCAATTCTGAGATCCGTGACACCACCACCGAGGTGATGTTTGAGTGTGCGAAGTTTGCACGCGACAACGTAAGAAAGACCTCCAGAGCACTTGGTCTGATTTCTGACTCCAGCTCCCGCTATGCAAAGGGCGTAGATGAGTATTCCACCGTGATGGCACTGAAGAGAGCGCTACATCTCAT
>JAFSBP010000039.1 GCA_017437205.1 Lachnospiraceae bacterium | reverse complement strand
TGTGGGTGTTCTCAGTGCCAGTGGTATCACAGGCACTGAGAATAAGAAGGAGACTTAATGTCACAACTATCGCTTTTTTCGCACTTTTCCTCATGAATAACTCCCTCCAGTTCAAAATATTACCACCATGCCAAATACACAAATTCTTTTTCTCAGTATAACCTCTACCTACAACCTCACCTCTGCCATGCCGTCCCGATAGTCAATCCGATCTCCCTCTCCGTTGATCTGATCCACATAGGCGAAGTAAGCCTCCTTCGTCGGGAACTGTGGCTGAAACTCTGCCACAATTCTTTTTGCCCGCTCCGCTCCGTTTTCAAGCAGCAGATGCAGCATCGCCACCTGCATCTTCGCAGAGGACACCGTAGCCGCCTCTCTGTCCGCAATATAATAATCGCTTCCGTGAGATCTTCCCACCGCGCCTGCCGCATGAGGGTGTACCACCGGCATCAGGCCGGAAAGATCGCCCATGTCTGTGCTTCCGGAGCTCATCGTCATGTTTTTGGTGAAAGTAATTCCCAATATTTCCACGGCTTCCTTCGCCACGTCAATCATATGGTCATCGTTCACGAGGGGCGCATACCCGGGGATGTCCACGATCTCAATGTTGGTGCCAATAGACAATGCCGCACCACAGAACGCCTGATTCACCTTCTTGTTTGCAGCGAGAATCGCCTCAAAGCTGCTGCCGCGAATGTAGCTCTCCAGCCGCACCGTCTCCGGAATTGCATTGACCATGTCCCCGCCATGGGTGATGATGGGATGCACGCGGATGATGTCCGGTTCTTTGAAGGTCTCGCGGATTGCATTGACGGCATTCAGACCGCAGTTGGCCGCATACAGCGCATTCCGTCCGTTCCAGGGCGAACCGCCGGCGTGGGCGGCAACTCCCTTGTAGGTGATATTCTTCGCAATACAGCCCACAGAACCCAATTGGCTGCTGAAGCCGGTTCCCGTATGTACCATAAATGCCAGATCCACACCATCAAAGTACCCGCGCCACATAAACTCGCTTTTTCCACCAAAGTACTTGATTCGCCCCCGCTTTTTGAGTTCACTTCTGTACTCAATCTCCAGAAGTTCCTCCGCCGGCACCGCACACAGACGAATCCGCCCGGACAGTTCATCCAGGATTCCGGGCTCTTTCAACGCCGCTGCGATACCCACCAACGCTGCACACTGGGCATGGTGACCGCAGGAATGCACGGCTCCGGTCACCGGATCAGACTCCGGGTGGGCAGGACAGATGATGGAATCCAACTCTCCCAGGATCAACACCTCCGGGCCGGGCCTTCCGGTATCCAGCACCGTGTAAAAGCCGGTGATGCCCTCGGCACGGGTGATCTCGTAACCAAGACGCTCAAATGTATCCTCCATGTATTTGGAGGTCTTAAACTCCTTGTAGCCTGTCTCCGGATGTTTCCAAATGTAATCCAGTGTATTAAAAATCAATTCTCGGTGCTTCTCTACCGCTGTAGTGATCAGCTGCTCGTTCATCCTTGTCGTTCTCTCCTGGTTTTCTTCTTAAAAATTTCCCTCACCCCAAACTACTGTAAATATTCCCTTCCGCGTCATCTTCCCCGCACTCCTCCGGGTAGATCGGCACGCTTCTGTCCTCGCACACTACATCCAAGGAATATTTACTGGGCACGGGCGTGAACTCCTCGATCCACTGTCCGTAGGTAAAATCGGGGATCTCCACCATCGCACCGCCCATGGCGATGGAACTTTCTGTCAGTGGACTGATACACATCCACGCTGCCGCATCGTACACGTCAACCGGCGGTTTCGTGCCGTTCTTCACACTCTCCACGAAAGCTCTGAGCACCAGCCAGTCCATGCCGCCGTGCCCGGAGCGAATGCCCACCTCCTCGTACTCTTTCCAGAGTGGATGACCGTACTTCTCACTAAATTTATCAAAGTTATTCCAGTAATTAAGCCCCCGCCCCTCATGGTTCTGCTCAGGCTCCAGCTCTTTGCAGTAGATGCAGTTGGTGTTCTCGTCGTACCTGGCCTTAGTTCCGCAGACGTTGTAATTTCTGCTATAAAAATGAGGCAGGGTGGTGTCCAGTCTCAGGGTGATGGTCTCACCGCGGGCACACTTGATGGTGGTGGTCACCACATCTCCCTGCATAAATTCTTTATCTAAAAGATCCTTGTTTGCGATTTCATTGTCCTTCATGTACTGTTTAATCCCCGCAGCTTTGGAAGCAACGGAAACGAGGGATACAAAGCGGTTCCCCCGATTGATATCCAAAAGCTTCGCGATCGGTCCCAGCTGGTGGGTGGGGTAATTGTCGCAGTTGCGGTTTAAGTAATTCTGCAAACGGTACTGACGCTTTTCCTTGCCGGTCAGAATCTCCTCCCGCAGATCATGGATGTAGCCGCCGTCACAGTGAATGATCTCACCGAACAGTCCCTGCTTCACCATGTTGAAAATCTGCATCTCCTTCTTTGCGTAGCAGCAGTTTTCTAACATCATGCACTCCACACCGGTTCTTCGGTAAGTGCGTACCAGCTCCCAGCACTCTTCCACACTGTCACAGCCCCCGACCTCGAAGCCGACCTGAATGCCGGCCTCCATAAAATCGACGGTGATCGGCACATGCATGTTCCAGTCTGTGGCGACCACCGCCGCATCGATTCCGCCACGGGCAATGATTTCTCTGTAATTCTGCGTGGTGAAAGGTGTCGGTTTTCCCGCCTTCTCCACGATATTTTTCATCTTTTCGGTTCTGTCCTCGTATTTGTCGCAGACAGCAACCACCTGTACATCTGACATGTTTGCCAGATGCTTAAGTAGGCTGGGGCCACGCTGGCCCGCGCCTACAAATGCAACTCTGATTATTTTCTTCACAGTCAATGAACTCCTAATCTTTTTCTGTATCGGTCATCCCTTCACTGCACCGGCAAGGGTAACCTTAGTAAAGTGCTTCTGAATCCAAGGATAAACTAAAATCACGGGAATAATGGAAACCACAATAACCGCATATCTGGCCGTCTCAAGGAACGTAGAACTCTGTGAGGGATCTGACATGGACGTATCCTGTAAAAGAAGCACACGCAGAACCGCCTGCAGCGGCCACTTATCCTTAGAATTGATAATCTGGTGCCAGAACCATGCATCCCAGATGGCTACACCATAGTACAGGGCAATTACGGCAAGTGATGCCTTGCCAAGAGGCAGATATACCTTCCAGAAGGTGAGGAAGTGACCCGCACCGTCAATACGAGCCGCATCGGATAAGCTCTCCGGAATCGCGTTGAAGCTGGATCTTAGGATAATCATATTGTAACAGGATACTGCTCCGTTAATGATCATCGCCCAACGGGTATTAAGAAGTCCCAAATCTCTGAAGTTCAGATAAAAGGCAATCATACCGCCACTGATATACATGGTAATCAAACAATACTTAAACAAAAAATTCTTAAAGTACACATTGGGACGTGTAAAAAAATACGCTCCCATCGCAGTAATCACTACCGAAATCGGCAGTTTTGTCGCCAGATAAAAGAATGTATTCATATATCCGGACAATAGAAGTTCCTGCTTGAACACTGCCTTATACGCCGCCAATGTCGGTTTTAGCGGTGCAAACAGCAGACCTATGTGGGCATTTAATGTAAGGGCATCACTAAAGGACGCACACACTGAATACCAAAATGGA
>JAFSBP010000430.1 GCA_017437205.1 Lachnospiraceae bacterium | reverse complement strand
TGCAAAAATCCCTTTATCTCCACGATATTGTTGATTCTGGGTATGGAAATACTCAGAGAAATACAGACAATGGTCAAAATACTCTTCAAACTCTACCTCAAACCTTCCGCATTCCACTCTGGCCACATTGTAGAGACGCATTGCCTCCTCCAAATCACCGCGCGCCTTCGCTGCCATCCAGTCAGAAATCAGATCACAGAATTCTGCATGCCTCTCCAACAGTCTCATCGAAACAGTTCTGACTCTGTACTCGGAATTGTAATTTGCCTTGATCAACTCTCGACCTTTCTTCGTAATTTCACGGATGGATGCGATTTTTTCTGCACGCACCGGATCGTAATGCACTTTCTCGTTCCACTTAGCCTTGTCTCTCGCAAAATACTCAGATGGAAGTGCCTCGTAAATCTCGGAAAGATACCTTCTGAACTGTCGCCAATCCTCACCGTATGCGTGACTGAGATAGTCCTCCACAATCTCCTCATATGTGATGGAAGTATCAAAAAGCGTCCTCGCATAAGCATAAAATGCCAGACCGTTAGGGAAGAACGAGCGCTGTGAACCATCTTGTATAATTCCGTTCACGTTGTTTTCTTTGTAAATCTTTACATCCTCATTTACTCTGCGGGCTGTCTCCAAACCTGATAAGTCATAACACTGGTGACGCCAGAAATGGTATTCATAAGCAACATTAGCGCCTTTCCACACCTTCTTCCATTGATCTAAATAACCAAACCCGGATGAAGGTACATTTCCATTCCTTACGTAGGGTTTTACCACATCGTTCTCCCTATTCCTCGGCAAAGGCTCGGTATAACTCCTGTAGATCGGAGCAAAAAGCAGTGTAAACCGCTTGGGATTTTTAATTGTTTCTTCCAAAGGACCCCAACTCGTATCTGTATATGCGATAAACACAATCCTGGTATCCAGTTTCCTTCGCTCCAGTTCCTCATCAAGTTCATTCATTAGAATCACGTACCAGTCTGAGGGAATCTTCTTCCTACATTCTTCGCACTCGCAGTGGTTATTTTTGCTATCCGCCAGCCACACATGAAGGAAGTCTACGTTGGAATGATTTTGTGCATAATCCGCAACATAATTCACCACCAGTTTTCTCGCCTCTGTATTGGACATACAAAAATTGGTAAACTTAGGCAATTTATTGTAGAGTTTCCGTTCTCCATTTATCTGTGCCAAATAGCGCCTCTGTTCAGGAGTGATGCGTGCTTCCAGATCTCCATCGGTCGCTCTCCAAGCATGATCCAATCCGAACGGATTGCAAGCAAACCCATGGCCAATATCATGAAACTGAAGGCCTCGCTTTGCAATCTCGGTCTCACACTGCCTCTTCCACTGCAGGACTGTCATATCCGAAACCGGCTCCGCGGGACGATTTTCTTTATTGCTTTCATGATTGTAATAGCTGCGATAATAAGACATCGGAATAAAAAACTCAATCATGAACACATTCATTCCGATCTTTGGCATAAACTCAATCACGTCTATCATATTCTGTTGAAATTCCGCGCCTTCATTGCACTGACCGCGATAGCGACAAGACGGTTTGTGACGATAATGAACCGGTTGAATCGCTTTCATCGGGATAAATTCACCGTCAACTCCCGGCATCAACCAGCGACAACCGTTTTGGCGAAAGAACTCATATACTGCAAGGAGTACAGAGCGTGGGTTATCTCCTGCAATCACACCGCCCGTCTCGTCGGTATCAATATATAAAATGTCATCCAATTCCGGATCCTCGGCATCAGACACATCCAGTTTAAACTCCTGCATGAGCCCCAGACGAAATCCTTCTCTGGCGTCGGGATTATAACAAATCTTTACATCTCCGCATTCAGGCATCATCATACGAAGATATTTCTTCAATTCCTCTGCGGCATAGTCAATGACATGATCTGAAGTAATCTTGTTAATACACAACATGTTTTTTCTCCCATACATTTTTCGCATTATTAAAAAATACACTTCACAACACGTAACACTAATTAAAAGAAAAATATGGTGTATTTTTCTTGAAAACTCAAAATATTG
>JAFSBP010000429.1 GCA_017437205.1 Lachnospiraceae bacterium | reverse complement strand
CGACAATATTCTTAATCTTGATTCCGCAGATGGTCTGACAGTTGAAAATGCTCCTTCTGCATCTGCAAGCTTTGGCTTGAGCGGCAGTGTTACTGCAAGTAACGAAGCAATCGGTGTAATCACTGTGCTCATCGAGGCTGTAGATTACGTTGCACAACCTGAAATTACAAAGGTTGCCTTCTATCCAAATGATAGTGTTATTTGGGATGCATCAGATGTCCGCGGTGCTTCTTACACAATCAAATATATGACTATTGGACGTGATACAGTTATTTCCCCTGCGCCTATAGTTATTGTCACGGGTAACAACCTGGGCACTATAGAAGAAGGTTTGGAACAGCATCTTGTTGCTTTGCTGGAGCCTAATGGAACCGTCCTTTGTCAGTATGCTGTATATCCGGGCAACTTCACTGTTGATCTTGAAAAAGGTTGGTGGAGAAGTGATAGTTGGGAACTTGATAAGTCCGAGCTTCAGCTCACACTGGCTTATTCCAATGACTGGGGAGAGACCTGGACAGAAGAAGCATACGTTTACTTTAGTGAAATTGGCAGCTAAGCTCCCACTTTAAATTTACAGAAAGGAATTGCATACCATGAAAAAATTTATTGCTTTTGCACTTGCAATTATAATGCTGGTAGCTATGTCGGCTCCTGCCTATGCAGCAGAATCCAGCGTTGATTCCCATGGAAACACCGCTTCAATCCCGGTTGGCGTTATCTTCCAGGCTAAAGGTGCTGCGGTGAAGACCTTTTCCGTTGATATTGAATGGGAAGATATGACTTTTACATACACTAAGTCTGCCGATGGTGAATGGGATCCTGCTACTCATTCCTACACAGGAGGATCTGAAGGCTCATGGAGCACAGACACCAGCACGATCACAATCACCAACCATTCTGAAATAGGCGTAAACGCAACACTTGAATTTGAAAGTGAAGTGGATGGCGTTTACGGTACTTTTACTGAAAACAGCGGAGCAGAAGGTGACAATATTCTTGAGCTTGACACTGCAGTCGGCTTAACATATAACAATGCACCAAAGGCTTCCTGCGAATTCGGTATCAGCGGCGCGGCTATCAGAGAGGATACAGACCTCGGAACAATCACGGTATTTATTGAAGCTCCAGGTTATGTAGAACCTGAGGTGCCTAGAATCTCCAGTTTTAAAATTGTAGCTGATGGCACAGATGTAGAATGGACAGGCGGCGCAAACGGCGAAACAATATATGAAGGAATTGAGCATGAATATAAGTTCAATTTTATAGCAGATGATAAGGAAGTAATTACACCAACTGTAATCGTAAATGGTACTAATCTGGAATGGATTGTCAACCAGAATGAATATTTCCAGGAAGAGTATATGATTGGTTTCAGAGAGGTAGGAAAAAAGTTTGTCCTTGAGGAAAATGCTTATCATGTGAATGCAGAAAACTTTACCTATGATGCTGAAACACAGACATTGAGCTCTGATAAGCTGGAATTCACATACAATGGAACCCCTCATGAGTTAGTCTACTCCAATAATGGCAGCGAAACGTGGTATAATTTTGGTAGTGACGATAATAGTTTCACAGTCACATGCACACTGAAAGTAAACTATGATGATTAAATGACGTTACAGAGGGGCTGTGAAACATCAGCCCCTCTGTATAAACCATATCAGGTATGGTTTTGCGGAGGTGGTGCGTCTATGAGCAAAAAAAGAAAACAATCATCGGTTGAAAAAGTGAATATAATGCCTGTATACATTCTCTGTGTGCTTACGATAATTGCATTGGTCGTGATGATACTTGTTCTTGTCACCGCCCGAAATCCGCGAATGGGAGATTTCGTACCTCCTGCATTTGAAAGTATTGCTGTACAAGGGACTCCGGATGTACCTGATGAGCTGGATTATTCCACACCGTATCAGGATGGAATGGCGTACCGTTTCTCTGTGTGCGGATATATGACGATGGACAGCAATAAGGCGGTTGTATACTTCACCAACGCAGCGGAAAACGACGTATATCTCAAACTCCGTTTGCTTGACGTTAATGGCAAAACTCTCGGCGAGACGGGACTTCTCAAGCCGGGCGAGTATGTGAAGGATGTGGAATTAAACGTTATTCCTTCTGCAGGCACAGGGATCATATTGAAGATTATGAGCTATGAGCCTGATACCTATATGAGTGCAGGCTCTGTAACGTTGAAAACAACAATCGGAGAATGAAAATAAAATATAAACAATAAGTGATGAAAGATAGAATACGAATCTATCTCAGCTTTATCCGGTCAATATAGAAACACACCCCTCTGCCGATAGGTAGAGGGGTAAATTTTTAGTCCAGCGGCTTATATTCAGTAACCGCTTTAAGGTATGTTTCGGGATCACCGTTCAAAATTAGATCTGCATACTCCAAAGGAGCGTTGTAGATCAGATAGTCAAGCTCTGACCGTTCGTACATATTACGGGCAATCTCGTTCTCAACGGCGATAGTGTCAATCGCAATGATGCTGCCATCGGTGAATTTTAGTTCAACACAGCAGTTATCGAAGTTATATTCGCAGGAAATCAGCTTTTTCATAGGGTTTACCTCCAAAATTGTATTGTTTGGATGTAATGTAAGCGTGGGTTTTAGTGTGGTATCTTTAAGTTTGGGAAACCCCGTTTTCCCACTTCGAGATTGCTCTGTCGGTGATGCCAAGTTTGTTCGCCAGTTCGAGCTGAGTCATGTTTTTTTCTTTGCGAAGTTCAGATATAAACTTTCCAATGTTTGCTTGATTCATCAAAATCAACTCCTTTTGCAAATTATTATACATGATTATCTGCAAATGGCGCAACAAACGAAGCGTAGAGTACGACGGATTTTGGGGTGCAAAAAAATAAATAAAGGGAAAGAGTTTGGGTTTTGTCGAGAATAAAGCAAAAAGTTAAGAAATTATCGATTGATTTTCTAAAAAAAGGTGCTATACTGGGCGGAGAACAAACAGCTTCCGGATTTCTGGTAAGGAGGATGTAGGAATGAGGAAAAAAGAAGTAAATATGTTGTCCGGTCCGATTGCGAAGGGCCTGCTTACCATTGCGTTCCCGATTATGGTCATGAATGTGCTGACATCGTTGTTCAATGTGATTGATATGACCATTTTGAAGAGCTTTGGATCGAATGAGCTTGCAGTGGGAGCGGTGGGAACTTGTTCCACACTAATCTCGATGATCAGTGGACTGTTGATCGGTGTTTCGGCCGGTGCAAACGTGGTGGTTGCCAAGTACATTGGTAAGGGCAATCAAGAGCGGGTGGACCGTTCTGTCGGAACGGCGATTGCGTTGGCGCTTGGCGGTGGATTGCTGCTTTTGTTGATCGGCGTTTCTTTCGCTAAGGTTTTCCTGCAGTGGACGAATTGCCCTGACGAATTGCTTTCTCAGGCAACGCTCTATTTTCGTCTATATTTTGCGGGGACACCGATTTTGATGGTTTATACATTTGCCGCTGCCATTTTGCGATCCTCCGGCGATTCACGGCGGCCGATGCTTTATTCGGTGTTGGGCGGCGTTGTTAAGGTGATAGGAACATTTCTTTTTGTTGCAGTATTTAAGATGTCTGTGGAAGGAGTGGCGTTTGCGACCATTATTTCATGGTCTGCCTCTGCTATTTTGGCTTTCCGGGCGCTCTTAAAGAACGAAGGCGTCGTAAAGCTCAAAACGGAAAGGATTCGCTTTTACCGACAGGAGATGGGCGAGATTTTGTTCATCGGTATTCCGGCGGGCCTGCAGCAGGCATTGTATTCTGTTGCGAACGTTATCATTACTGCGACAGTGAATTCTTTTGGTGCGGCGGCGACCACGGGAATTTCCATTGCAAACAATTTTGACGGTATTTTGTATCAGATCTCGGTTTCACCGGCGTTGGCAGTTATGCCCTATGTGAGCCAAAATGTTGGTGTCGGAAACATAAAGAGAGCCACGCAGGCAGTAGGCAGGGGTATGTTGATCACGATTGGTTTCGGAGCGACCTTCGGAGCACTTTCCGCGATATTCTCCGCACAATTGTCTTCAATTATGTCTAGTGATCCTGCAGTTATTGCCTATTCACAGCAGAAGATGGTTATCATTTCCAGTACATATTTTATTTGCGGAATCAATGAGATCATGGGCGCAGCGATGAAGGGCATGGGAAAACCGATTGTGGCGACGGCGGCGACACTGATTTTTATGTGTGCGATCCGTTTTGTGTGGGTGTATCTGATCTTCCCGCTCTGCCCGAACCTGACGTTTTTGTACTTGATCTGGCCGATCGGATGGATACTGTCAATTACCATGCTTCTGATTTTTTACTTCCCGACAGTCAAAAAACTGTCCGCGCTTTGCGCAAAGTCGGCAACACAGAATTGATCACCTGTTGACATTTGTCTCACTAAATATTTTGCATAAAAAATACGTCATCATTCCATAATATCCACATCAGCGGTGTCTGCCGCTGAAATATACGGACAAGGTACGCAGGAGAATTCCATGGATGATGTACGTGTTAGGAAACGAAAGATAATATTACGCTTGACCGGAATCACCATCGGTGTGTACCTGACCTTCAGATACCTGCTTCCCGTGGTGATTCCGTTTTTATTGGGGGCAGCGTTGGCGGTGTTCTTACGAAAACCCTATCTATGGCTGTGCAGGCGGGTGAAGCTGCCGAAAAGTGTTGCTGCGACGCTGGTTACGGCGCTGTTGACTGCGCTCATCGGCGTGGTTTGCTTTTTTCTTGTGAGGGAAGTGATCTATCAGGGCGGAAACTTGGTTCAAAATATCCCCGGTTATGTGGACACGGCGGATACATGGGTGCGGGAATTCTGCGAGGCCTGTGAGCGAAGGTTTAAGCTGGAAGACGGAGAGGTGTTTGACTGGCTGAATGCCCAATGGAACAATGGTCTGGCAGAAATTGGCAGCCTTATTGTGAGCGGTCTTCTGAATAACAGCGTGGCACTTGTGGGATTTACGGTAAAAGTAGGAACAGGTGCGGTGGTCGTTTTTTTGGCGACTGTGCTTTTTCTGATGTATTGGGAGTATTTAGGGAGAGCGGCTGCATCGTCGCCTTTTCGCGAGGAAATATTTAAACTTAAAAATAAACTGCTTCATGCGGGTGGTGCCTATATAAAATCGCAGCTTATTGTGATGACATTGACTGCGCTGGTCTGCTGCATCGGTCTGGCACTTTTGGGCAATCCCTACAGTATTTTGCTCGGTGTGGGTATCGGGCTTTTGGATGCGTTGCCTCTGTTCGGAACCGGAACCGTATTTATTCCGTGGGTGATCGTTGAGACGGTTCGCGGAGAATGGATGCAGGCGGTTGTCCTGGCGGTAATCTATCTCATCACTTATTTTATTCGTGAAATCCTGGAGACGAGGATTATGGGCAATTCCATGGGGTTGAATGCGTTGGAGTCATTGGCGGCCATTTATGTGGGTCTTCGGCTGTTTGGAATCATTGGTGTGGTGCTGGGACCGTTCGGGGTGATCACCATCCGGGAGCTTTATGGATTTGACGAAAACCGAGGAAAGTGATATACTGAAATGCGAATACCTGTGAGGGCGCGAAAGTGCGTGAGCACGGAGCGACCGTCGATTTATCGAATAAGTAACATACTTTAGATTCAGGAGGAACATGCCTTGAACAAATTTGAATTTATAAAGAGTCTCCCTAAGCGGGAGGCGATGTACATAATTCTTTCCCGGCTGACCAGACTGCCCTATGTGGCGTGCAACGGGGAAACCTTTGAGGATGAGGTGTTTGGATTTACGGAAGAGGCAGAAGCGATCGCGTACGCGAAGGAACTCTGCGAGGATGGGCAGCCGGTGTCGGCTTTGAAGATTGAGCAGAAGGATCTGCCGAAATATCTGGCGGAGCTGTTCGCGTACGGAGTGACTGCACTGGTGGTTCGGGCCGGCGCGGATGTGCTTTCTATGGAGCTTTCTGAGGTGGTGCGGCGTCCGTCCTTTGACAAGTTGCCGGAGAAGATGCGCCCGTTGGAGAACCCTGCGCTGCAGCTGAGCATGATCTATTATCTGCAGGAGGCGAGAAAGGGCGCGGGAAATTACGATACGGCGGCAGTTGCCGAGCAGGAAGAAGAGATGGCGGTGAATCTGTTGCGGTCGAAGTATATTCTGCCGGTGAAAGAGGTCGAAGTGAACGGACAGAAGATGACACAGCTTCTCTTGATGAAGGCGCCGGACAAGCCGGCAATGGTCCCCATATTCTCCGATGTGGTGGAGTTTGGCCGTTTCCAAAAGGATGGGGAGGCGAAGGCTGCTGTGGTGGATTTTGAAAAAATGGCTCAGATGCCGCTCCCGGAGGACGTGGAGGGTTTTATGCTGAATCCGGCAAGTTCCGCGCTGGTGCTTTCGAAGGAGTATATAAAGAAGGAATTGCAGTTGAATCGGTAGGCACATTGCTTCGAAAATAGGAAATTTTCTAAAATATTTAAAAAGTATTGATTTTCTAAAAATATGTGCTATTATATAATTAAAGAGGCAATCGCCACAGGGTGGTTGACCAAGCTTAAAGGAAACAAGACCCTCCCAGACCGGTCAAAGTACAGGGAGGGTTTTGTTATCTTAGCGACAGATCAAATAAATGAACGTCAGCAAAGCGAGGAGGAATTTTCCAAAAGACATCAAGTCTTTGAAATCAAAACTATCCTTCATATGCATCACCTCCATTCTATGTAAGATGGAGGTCAACCACCCTGTAACACGATTGCCATGTTTGTATTATAGCATAGAATCTAAAAACATGCAATATACAATAATGAAGATAATATATAAAAAAGAAGAAAGAAAATAAATAAAAAGCACATATCCTCTATTGACAAGGTGTTTAGGAGATAGTATAATTTAAATAAAAAAACCTATCAAGGAGGATTATTATGCATAACGAAGAAAATTTAGAAACCAAAAGTGAGAAGAACAAAACCAAGAAGTTGGAAATATCTGTACAGGCCGGAGAGATTGCAGGCTATGTGGGTGTTGCGATGTGTTGGATAATTACACTCGCTTGTTACATATTTGCCCGCATTTCCTTGTTCAGCCCTTGGGTTATTTATTTCAGTTCTTTTGGGACGTATTATTTGGTGAAGTATATCAGGGAAAAAAGAAAAATTAATCTGGTGTTTACAGTTCTCTATTACGTGATGTGTCTTTTGGCGATTGTGTTCTTCATATT
>JAFSBP010000428.1 GCA_017437205.1 Lachnospiraceae bacterium | reverse complement strand
AGTTGGTGGCGAAACAAAGTTTGCATGTGTTGACGGTCCCGAGTTTGACGGACATCTGGTAAACTTTGATGAGGCGATGAAGCGCTCACAGATGTATAAGACCGCAGAGGGCAGAGCTGTTCTGAAACAGAAGGAAGGCGATACCCATCACGGCGGATGCGGAAATTGCGGAGGTGACGAATAATGGCAGCAGGATTGGAAAGAGTTGTTGTGCGAGAGCAGGCACCTCTGGTTCGCGCAGCGAACTTTAACGAGGTTTGCCTTGGATATAATGCAGAGGAGGCGATGGCTGAGGCTGCACGTTGTCTGAATTGTAAGAAGGCGCAGTGTATGATCGGCTGCCCCGTAGCAATCGACATTCCTACCTTTGTAAAGCAGGTAGCTGACGGTGATTTTGAGGCAGCATATCAGACCATCGTGGCATCTTCCTCCCTCCCCGCAGTCTGCGGACGTGTATGTCCTCAGGAGAAGCAGTGCGAGGGTAAGTGTATCCGTGGAAAGAAGGGTGATCCGGTTTCCATCGGTAAGCTGGAGCGTTTTGTAGCTGATTGGGCTCGTGAGAACGGCATTAAGCCGAAAAAGCCCGAAGTGATGAATGGAAAGAAAGTAGCTGTTATCGGTTCCGGTCCTGCAGGTCTGTCCTGCGCAGGCGATCTTGCAAAGTGGGGCTATGATGTGACCATTTTTGAGGCACTGCATGAGGCAGGCGGCGTATTGACCTACGGAATCCCCGAGTTCCGTCTCCCTAAGGACGCTGTTGTAAAGCCTGAGGTAGAGAATATCAAGTCTCTAGGTGTAAAGATTGAGACCGATGTTATCATTGGCAAGTCCGTGACCATCGATGAGTTGATGGAAGAGGAAGGCTTCGAGGCTGTATTCATCGGTTCCGGTGCAGGTCTTCCCATGTTCATGGGTATCCCCGGAGAGAACGCGAACGGTGTTTACTCTGCAAACGAGTATCTGACCAGAAGCAACCTGATGAAGGCGAGACTTTCTGATTATGACACGCCCATGCCCAACAGCAAGAAATGTGTTGTTGTAGGTGGCGGAAACGTAGCGATGGACGCGGCTCGTACTGCACTTCGTCTCGGCGCTGAGACTCACATTGTATACCGTCGCGGCGAGGAGGAGCTTCCTGCAAGACTTGAGGAAGTTCACCACGCAAAGGAGGAGGGCATCATCTTTGATCTGCTGACGAATCCTGTGGAGATTCTCACCGATGAGAATGGTTGGGTAAAGGCAGTTCGTTGCGTGCGTATGGAGCTGGGTGAGCCCGATGCTTCCGGCAGAAGACGTCCTATCGTAGTCCCGGGCAGCGAGTTCGAGATTGAGGCAGACGCAGTAATCATGTCACTGGGAACCTCACCGAACCCCTTGATTGCTTCTACCACTGCAGGTTTGGAAGTGAATAAGAGAAAGTGTATCGTAGCTGAGGCAGAGAATGGACAGACCTCCAAGCCCGGCGTATTCGCGGGCGGAGATGCGGTTACCGGAGCAGCCACCGTTATTCTGGCGATGGAGGCAGGCCGCGCAGGTGCGAAGGGTATTCACGAGTATCTTTCTAACAAATAATCATACATAGCACAGTCGGTGCGAAGGCTGGATTCCTTGTATATCAGAGGACGCGCCTTCGCACTTTTTGACTAGATGGACAGAGTATTGCTTGTACTGGGAACGTTTGCGATGGTGCGCCAGATATCCGGCAATGAGAGGGGACTTATGATGAAGAGGGTGAATGATTGCAAGAAAATTATAGTAGCGGTTGGAATGGTGTTTCTTCTTATCATGCTTAATGCATGCACAGCTTCAAATGATTATGGAGACAGTTCGCAAGTTCAACAGACTGAGGAAATAAAGACGACAACAAGTGATTATAGCTCTGCGACAGGTGCCAAAGAAGTGCTGAGTGTGCAGTGGGACTATGCCGGACCATACTCGGAAGGTTATGCAGTTGTAGGCATGTTGGATGGCGAAAACATGAAATATAACTATATTGATTTTGATGGAAAGTTGATTAGTGATTACTGGTACGATCATGCGTCGGCGTTCAGTTGCGGGATGGCTGTTGTCGGGAATGAGATAGCTGATCCGAATGGTGGTCAAATGTATGAATATGGATATATCAACACATCCGGAGAACTGGCAATTCCCATGATTTACCGTGGAAACACAAATATTCGCCCTAGAGATTTTTATCCGAAAACTCAGATGGCTGAGGTCAATTGGATTAATGAAGATGGAAAAGATTGCGCAAACTTGATCAATAAAGATGGGGAACTGTTTTTTGCATTTACGGTTTCTAAAACGATCGGATATGGTGGCGGTCCGGAGGATCCGCGTCTGCTTACCATAAACTGGAGTCATGATTATAATTTGATGGTAGATTTTGCATTTGAGCCAACTTGGATGCAGGGAATTGACGGAATTTATTGGGTTGATGCGGGCGGAAATGTGCTGCATAGTGTACGTAGTGAGATTTACGATGTATATTATATTCGAGATGATGTTTTAGCTCTAGATGGATTCGCAGGAGT
>JAFSBP010000427.1 GCA_017437205.1 Lachnospiraceae bacterium | reverse complement strand
GGAATCAGGGAGAAGCTGGCTCCGATCATCAGTCAGGAAGAATTGTATCGGCGGACGGGAATTGCCTATCAGCCGTATAATACCATAAATCAGCTGGTGGCGCTGAAGGCAGATGCGCCGGAGCAGCTGGAACGTGCCAGTGCAATGCTGATGACACCGGATTATTATAACTTTTTGCTGACCGGAAACGCAAGGCAGGAATATACCATTGCCTCCACCGGGCAGCTATTGGATGTACATACAGGCAGCTGGGATCTGGATCTGATCCGGGAGTGCGGTCTTCCGGAGCACATTTTCCTTCCTATTCAGATGCCGGGAACGCTGAACGGGCGGTTGAAGCCGGAGGTAGCTAAGGAAGTCGGTTTTGACTGTGATGTGGTGATGGTCGGTGCCCACGATACGGCATCGGCGGTGATGGCGGTACCGAGCCTGGAGGATAAGGCACTCTATATCAGCTCCGGCACGTGGTCACTGATGGGCAGTGAGAGCAGTGATCCGGCAAATGACATTGAAAGCATGAACGCAGGTTTTACCAATGAGGGCGGATACGGAAAGAAGTACCGCTATTTGAAAAATATCATGGGTCTCTGGATGATCCAGTCGGTGCGCGCTGAGATCGGCGGAGGGAAATCCTACGGAGAGATCTGTGCGGAGGCGTCAAAAGAAACCATTGCCTCGCTGGTTGACTGTAACGATGAGAGTTTCCTCTCCCCGAAGAGCATGGTAGCCGCGGTGCAGGATTACTGCAGAAAGACCGGGCAGCAGGTGCCGGAGACCCTTTCCGAGCTGGCCTGCGTGATCTACAACAGTTTGGCGGCATGCTACGCCGAGACGAAGGAGCAGATCGAACACCTGACCGGAAAAATCTTTGACCGGATTTATATTATCGGCGGCGGTTCCAATGCGGAATACTTAAATGAGCTCACGGCAAAGTATGCAAAATGTGAGGTATCTGCCGGACCGACCGAGGCGACGGCCATCGGAAATCTGATGTGTCAGATGATCCGGAGCGGAGAGTTTAAGGATATCGCTGAGGCAAGACAGTGTGTGATCGACAGCTTTGCGGTGAAGTACTATCGGTAAAAATCAAAAGGAAGGACTGAAATGTCCTGAATATAAAAACAGAAAGGAAATGAAAACGATGGCAGAAAACAGATTGATCGGAAGATATCCCGTGATCGGCATCCGTCCCACTATCGACGGCAGACGGGGATACCTGAAAGTAAGAGAGTCTTTGGAGGAGCAGACCATGAATATGGCGCTGTCCGCGAAGAAGTTGTTTGAGGAGAACCTGCGCTACTCCAACGGAGAACCGGTAAAGGTTGTAATTTCCCCCACCACCATCGGACGTGTGGGTGAGGCGGCAAGATGCGCTGATTATTTTGCGAAAGAGGGCGTTGAGATCACCCTGACCGTGACCCCCTGCTGGTGCTACGGCGCAGAGACCATGGACATGGATCCCAAGACCATCAAGGGTGTTTGGGGCTTTAACGGAACCGAGAGACCGGGAGCGGTTTATCTGGCTTCCGTACTGGCGACTCACGCACAGAAAGGTCTGCCGGCATTCGGTATTTACGGCCACGATGTTCAGAATGCGGACGCAACGGAGATTCCCGAGGACGTGGTGGAGAAGCTTCTTCGCTTCGGACGCTGTGCAGTTGCGGTTGCAACCATGAGAGGAAAATCCTATCTTCAGATCGGTTCCATCTGCATGGGTATCGGCGGTTCCATCATTGATCCTGACTTTATTGAGTCCTATCTGGGTATGCGCGTGGAGTCCGTGGACGAGGTGGAGATCATCCGCCGCATGGATAAGGGCATCTACGACGAGGCTGAGTTTGAGAAAGCCTACGCGTGGGCGAAGGAAAAGTGCATCATCGGTTTTGATAAGAACCCCGAGGCAGTTCAGAAGACTCCCGAGGAGACGGACAATGATCTGCGCTTCGTGGTGAAGATGATGTGCATCATCAAGGATCTGATGAACGGAAATCAGAATCTCCCTGAGGGCTGTGAGGAGGAGATGGTTGGCCATAATGCCATCGCTGCCGGTTTCCAGGGCCAGAGACAGTGGACCGACTTCTACCCCAACTGTGATTTCCCCGAGGCAATGCTCAACACTTCCTTCGACTGGAACGGAGCGAGAGAGCCCTACATTTTGGCTACCGAGAACGATGTGCTCAATGGTCTGGGCATGCTGTTCATGAAGCTCTTGACCAACCGCGCGCAGATTTTCGCGGATGTTCGTACCTACTGGAGCCCTGAGGCAGTGAAGAAGGCGACGGGATATGATATTGACGGTGTTGCTAAGGAAAACGGTGGATTTATCCATCTGATCAACTCCGGCGCGGCTTGTCTGGATGCCAACGGACAGGCGAAGGATGAGAATGGAAACAATGTAATGAAGCCTTGGTACGAGGTTACCGAGGAGGATATGGACGCGATCATGAAGAATACCACCTGGAATGCGGCTGACTACGGCTACTTCCGCGGCGGCGGATTCTCTTCCCGTTTTGTCACTGAGGCAGAGATGCCGGTGACCATGATCCGTCTGAATCTGGTGAAGGGACTCGGCCCGGTTCTGCAGATCGCAGAGGGATGGACCGTGAAGCTTCCCGATGAGGTAACGGATACCCTGTGGAAACGCACCGACTACACCTGGCCCTGCACCTGGTTTGCACCTCGCTGCGACGGTAAGGAAGGACCGTTTAAGACGGCTTACGACGTGATGAATAACTGGGGTGCTAACCACGGCGCGATCAGCTACGGGCACATTGGCGCTGACCTGATCACCATGTGCTCTATGCTCCGCATACCCGTGTGCATGCATAACGTTCCTGAGGAGCAGATCTTCCGCCCTGCGGCATGGAATGCATTTGGTATGGACAAGGAAGGTCAGGATTACAGAGCGTGCGCAGCATACGGACCGCTGTATAAGTAATTGATCATAGTTTATGTTAAAGGTCACTGCAAAAGGTGAAACATCTTTTGCAGTGGCCCCTTGCTGATTATACCACCGGGATTTTTGTGAACGGTGAAGCATCAATGATTGATTGGAGGGAAATGAGATGTTAAAAGGAATTCCGAAGATTTTATCCCCTGAACTTCTCAAGGTTCTCTGTGAGATGGGACATAGTGACCGTCTGGTGATTGCGGATGGAAATTTCCCGGCAGAGACGATGGGGAAAGATGCGATCGTGATCCGCATGGACGGTCATAGTGCGTGTGATGTATTGAAGGCGATTCTGGAGGTATTCCCTCTGGATACTTATGTTGACCAGCCGGTAAATCTGATGGAGCTGATGCCCGGCGACGTGGGCAAAGTAGAGACACCGATCTGGGATGAGTATGCAAAGCTGGTGAGTGCAGCAGATCCGCGCGGTGAAAATGCGGTGGGTCATATTGAGCGGTTTGCGTTTTATGAGGAAGCAAAAAAGGCTTATGCAATCATTGCGACAGGCGAGAGTGCATTGTATGCAAATGTAATGCTGCAGAAGGGCGTTGTGATATAAGTGGATTACAGAAAGAAGGAGAAAGTATCATGAGTATAGACATGACAAAATGGCAGGAAATTGCCAAAGAAAACATCCACAACCGTCCGGCGGGTACCGGCCGTCTGGCAGGTAAGATCACCGTCGTGACCGGAGCGGCTCAGGGCTTCGGCAAAGGTATCGCTGAG
>JAFSBP010000426.1 GCA_017437205.1 Lachnospiraceae bacterium | reverse complement strand
CTGGATCTCAAAGGGGTACGAGAATATGCCGAGCAAAAAGGTGTTTCGGTAGCGATGCTTTCTGAGAGCGAGAAGAAGCGTTTTATTAAGGAGTAAATTTATGTTTCCAGTGATTGATAAGAAAGAGACCGGACTGAATCTCAGAAGAATCATGGATCGTCGCGGTTTCACAGTGAAGGATGTGCAGGAGTATCTGGGGCTTGCCAGTGTGCAGAGCGTCTATCACTGGCTGAACGGGATCAGTATGCCGACGATTGATAATCTGTACGCACTCAGCGAGTTGTTCGGACTTCCGATTGATGAGATGGTATGTGGTAATCGGCCGAGACGGAACTGTGCGCCGATGGCGAAGTGTGAGCGGGAAAAGCATTTGCTGGCATATTATATGAAAGCGCATGAAAAAACAGCAGCATAAAAAATGTGGGTGTCGAAAGGATTTTTGACGCCCACATTTTTTATGCTACAAGTTCAATGACAAAATTGCATTCCTCCACTTGCATTTATTTCTCGTTGATAGTATAATAGCCAACGAAAATGACTATCATGAGACATAAGGTTTCAAGGAGGAAATAAATAATGATCAATTGGAATAATATGGACACCCTTGCGTCCTACAAGGAACTTTGCGGGCAGAAGAAAGTAAACCTTGCAGAAGTAATGACCGGGGAGAATGGTGCAGAGCGCGTAAAGAAATATTCTGTTCCTATGGCAGCAGGCCTTACCTACAATTTTGGTGCTAAATCTGTGAATGATGAGATTCTTGCGGTGCTGGCAAAGCTCTCTGAGGAAGCTCAGTTGGTGGAGAAGTTCGAGGCTCTTTACAACGGCGAAGTGATCAATACCGGAGAGAAGCGTCTGGTGCTTCATCAGTTGACTCGCGGTCAGTTGGGCAAGGATGTGATCGCAGAAGGTGTAAATAAGCGTGAGTTTTATGTGGCTCAGCAGACGAAGGCGGCGGAGTTTGCAAATAAGGTGCATGCAGGTGAGATTACCAATGCAGCCGGTGAAAAGTTTACCACTGTGGTACAGATCGGTATCGGTGGCAGTGATCTTGGCCCCCGCGCGATGTATCTGGCGCTGGAGAACTGGGCGAAGAAGAACGGAACATTTAAGATGAAGGCAGAGTTCATCAGCAACGTTGATCCCGACGATGCTGTAGCTGTTTTGAATAATGTAGATTTGGCACACTCTCTGTTTATCGTGGTTTCCAAATCCGGTACTACGCTGGAGACACTGACCAATGAATCTTTTGTGAGAGATGCTTTGGCGAAGGCAGGCCTGGATGCATCCAAGCATATGCTTGCGGTAACCAGTGAGACCTCTCCGTTGGCGAAGAGCTCTGACTATTTGGCGGCATTCTTTATGGATGACTATATCGGCGGACGTTATTCCTCTACCTCTGCGGTTGGCGGAGCTGTACTTTCTTTGGCATTTGGTCCCGATGTGTTTGCATGTTTCTTAAATGGTGCAGCAGAGGCGGATGCTCAGGCAAAGAATAAGGACTTGTTTAATAATGCGGCGCTGTTGGATGCGCTCATCGGTGTATATGAGTGTAATGTACTCGGATATCGCACCACCGCAGTGCTTCCCTATGCTCAGGCGCTGAGCCGTTTCCCGGCACATCTGCAGCAGCTTGATATGGAGTCCAACGGCAAGAGTGTAAACCGTTTTGGCGAGCCTGTAAACTACACTACCGGCCCGGTGATTTTCGGAGAACCCGGAACCAACGGACAGCATTCCTTCTACCAGCTGCTCCATCAGGGAACTGACATTATTCCTCTGCAGTTTGTAGGTTACAAGAACAGCCAGATGGATACCGATGTAGTGATTCAGGATAGTACCAGCCAGCAGAAGCTGTGTGCAAACGTGGCGGCTCAGATTGTAGCTTTCGCTTGCGGTAAGGCGGACGAGAATCGTAACAAGAATTTCGAGGGTGGTCGTCCTTCCAGTATCATTATCGGTGAAAAAGTAACTCCGGAGAGTTTGGGAGCACTTTTAGCTCACTTTGAGAATAAGGTAATGTTCCAGGGATTTGTATGGAATTTGAACAGCTTTGATCAGGAAGGCGTTCAGCTTGGAAAGGTTCTGGCAAAGCGTGTGCTGGCGCATGAGACGGACGGAGCTTTGAAGGTATACAGTGATTTGTTGAATATCTGATTAAAACAGAATATATGAACAGCAAATACCGAGGACTGCGGAGAATGAATACTCATTTTTCGCAGCCCTCGGATTGTTTATTTTTATTCCTGTTTCAAATCATAGAAGAGTAGTCACGAATCCCGATCTGCGGTAACACCGTGGGGAGGAATTTAGTCAAATACCACTCTTTGGAAAAATGGATATAATCTCCATCTGCCAGACACTCATCGCCGGTAAACAATGCCGTGATGTCCAGGTAGGTGTAATCTTCCTGTGCACAGAGATCGGCTAGTTTTTGGTTATAGAGGCGAATGTTTTCCTCCTGACCGGTGTAGTAATCTTTTTCGTTTACGCTGGTGGACAGGATGGAGAGAATCACAATATCGCTGTCTGGGTTATTGGCGAGGTACAGATCGATGATCGCTCTGTAATTTGCCAAAAACTGATCGGAAAGCGTCATTCCGGGATCGCTTTGAACATCGTTGATCCCGTACCAGAATACGGCCAGCTTCGGGTCTGCGGTGGCAGCATCCAAAGCATTTTTCTTAGCGCTGTCCTGATGAAGCTCTCCGCCCCAGGTAGCAAATACAGAACTGCCGGGAATCAAAGCGAATTCCAGTCGACCGCCGGTAGCCATGGTGAGCGTTCTGGAATCACCTATGAAAGCCACGTCGGAGATTCTCAAAGGTACTTCTGTGGAAGGGGAGAGGGTGGTAGGAGCTTCCGTGGAGGGCGCTTCCGTAGTGGGTTCCTCAGTCGTGGGTTCCTCGGTCGTGGGCTTTTCAGTTGTGGGCACTTCGGTCGTGGGTTCTTCCGTAGTAGCCTCCGCGGTGGTCTGCTCTGAAGCCGTAGTTTCTTTCGTGGAGGACTCAAAGGAGCTTTCCTCTTCTGTAGAATTTGATGTATCCACTATACGGTGGCTGCAGCCCTGAAGGACCCCCCCAATGGTTAAAAACAGAATCAATAGAAAAAAAATTGGTCTTTTGATCATAAACTTCCTTCCTTTGTCACTGTTCGTTTCGCAGCACGGGCGCGAGGCTGGTGTCCGCTGCCAATGTGCTTGCGTTGTAGAGAAACAGAATTTCCGTATAGCCGGAGCTGAGGATTTCCATATCCAGATCATCATAGTAGTATCTGGGATCGATTATGGTGATCTCCTCGAAGTCCGGAATCAGAAACGGAATTAGGCAATTCGCGTAAGAATCTTTGAAAATGAATAACTTGCGATCGTTGTCATTTATGGTCTTAATCGTTATCTTGGCAAAATTACCGCCGAAAAAGATCTGATAGGGATCGGCATCGGTCAAATGCTCCGGTGCGTAAACAGAGGCAGTCATCCGCTGTTCGTTTTCATAGGTCACCGTGTAAACCGGATCAACGTCAGGCACGTAAATAGAAATTGAGTCGTACTTTTTGATTGGGAAACCGCTGGAGGAGAGGAGGGAGCCTGCAAAATTGTTGCAGACGACGCCGGGGGTGTAGTTCACGGCAGAGCGGAGATTCATGGCAGGATAAAGTTCTTTCCATGCCAGATACGCTGCATCGGTAGTCCAGTGGTGATCGGTAAAATAGTAAAGCTGTTGATCGTTTTTGTGCTGAGAAAAGGTGTCACGCACATCGACAATGGTGCCGAGTGAGGACAATGTCTCGTTTAAATGATCAAGATAGAGGTTTTGGTCATCGGTGAGTGCAGCCGTTGGGAGTTTATCTTCCAACACGGAGATCGCCGTCGGGACAATACAAAAATACTTTGGAATGTCCGGGTAGCGATCGGAAAAAGCAGACAGTGAGCCGGCCAAATGATTAATCGTATTGTCATCTGGCATTTTGAAGTGTTCCATCAGAGCGCCGTCTGAACACCGGTACACGTTCTGAGAGCGGATTGCACCGAGCGCAAGACTCAATTTTGATTTTGCCTGCATCAGTTTATTTCGAAATGGGAACTGATCCGCCTGCCAATCCTCCATTCCATCCATGAAAGAGCCATCAATTACTGAGGAGAGATTGAACGAGGGAAATTGTGCCAGTGCACGCTTTTCCTCGGAAGAGTACTCCTGATCGGGGAACAGGAGGGTGCTGATAGCCAGTCCAAACAGTAGTACCGCGAACAGAAGACCGAAAACAATATAAAATTTGCGAAGGGCTTTCTTTAACCTTCTCATGAGATAAATTACCTTTCTTTTTAAAACCTAAAATACAGGAACGGATTATAGTTTTGTACAGCCAGAAACATGATTGCAAGCGCCAATAGACCAACGTAAACGAGGGTCAATAGCGTCCGTCCGGCCGTGGTGCGAAGCAGTTTCCCCCGCAGTTTTCCGAGGATCGGTGTTGAGCTGATTGCACAGAGGAAAAGAATGATTCCTCCGGTGGACAGATAATAAAGGGCTGTCTTGTCGAAGAAGCCGGTTCCGTTTCCGAACATGGCAGAGAGGATAGCCATGCTTTGGATGAGTGTTTCACCGGAAAAAATCACCCAGCCCACCAACACCAAAATGGTAGTGTAGATCCAGCCGATCACTTTCGGAAGTCGTAAGCGCAGAAGGACGAACTTTTCAAGCAGAAGCAGTATTCCGTAATAGAGACCCCACAGAACAAAATTCCAGGCGGCTCCGTGCCAGAGACCGGTTAGGATCCAGACAACAAGAATATTGCGGATGTGTTTGAGTGTGCCTACGCGGTTTCCGCCCAGCGGAATGTAGACATATTCGCGAAACCACGTTCCGAGAGAAATATGCCAGCGACGCCAAAATTCGGTCACGCTGGTGGACATATAGGGATGATCAAAGTTTTTGGTAAAAGTAAATCCCAGCATCAGTCCCAGGCCGATCGCCATTGTGGAGTATCCGGCAAAATCAAAATATATCTGAAAAAAGTACGCGAGAGCACCGAGCCACGCCGATACGGTGGAAAGGGAAGTGGACATTGCGCGAAGTTCGTCTGCCATCGTTCCGATTTGGTTGGCTAAAAGCACCTTCATCGCCAGTCCCTCGATGAGAAGGAGAGCACCCTGCCCAAACTTGGCAGGGGAAATGGTTCGCTTCTCCAGTTCTTTTGCAATACTCTCATAGCGGACGATCGGTCCGGCGATGAGCTGCGGGAACATGGTAATATAGAGGGCGAAGCGCACGAAACTCTTTTGCACTGGAAACTTCCCGCGGTAAAGGTCAATTAAGTAGGACAGTGCCTGGAAGGTGTAGAAGGAAATACCGATGGGCAGTGCAATATTGCGAGCCGGAACGGCAACGCCAAAACTGCCAAACAGACCGCTTACACTTTCAGAGAGAAATCCGGCATATTTAAAAAAGCCTAACAAAAACAGATTTATGATGATGCCAAAGATAAGAACCTGCCTGCGCATTTTTTTGTGTTTGTCCATCAAGAGGCCGCAGACATAGTTCATAAATATGCTGTAGAGCATCAAAAGAATGTACAGCGGTTCGCCCCACGCATAGAAGATCAAACTGCAGAGTAAAAGGGCGGCATTCTTTAGCCGGATGCCCGGCACGAGATAATATAAAAGTAACGTAATCGGTAAAAAGATTAAGAGAAAAGTAAGGCTGCTGAATATCATCTCACACCTCCAGCAGTGTCTTCACTGCGTCAAGCCACACCTCCGGATGTTCGGCAATGATTAGACAGATATAGTTTCCGAATTGATGGATCTCAGCTTTTTTTAGTAGTTCGGTTTGGTGATCCCCATAATTTTCAAATGCATTTAACTGGGATTCAATGCGCGCTTCCATGGCTGCAAGTACGTCTGAAATCTGTCCCTCATCGGTTCGGATTAACAGAAATTCATCAACATTCAGTGAATCTGTGGGCATATAATACACCACCAGATCATGGTCGGCGGAATTCAAGCCAAATGAACGGCGTAGACGTAAAGGTCCACCGGGGGTGATGGCAGTGTCAACCGCAACAGATGTGACCATCTCTTTGACGTCGGCCTCGGTTACATCAGGCCGGGCATTCTTTTGATAAAGCAAAACGGTCATCACACCCACAAGGAGAAGAATCAGAAAAAGTTCAACTGCAAACACTTTTTTCATCGCATATCCTCCCACAGATTCATCTGATTGGCCATAGCCTGTGCCCAGTAAATGTGAAACTCGCGGTTATAGTGGACACCGAGACCGTCATTAATCAGAAGTTCTTCCAACGCATAGATAGATGAAGTGACCAGGGTGCAGCCGGTTTCCGCGCACATCTCGCGAAGGGCTTCATTATAATCGGGAACGCGGAACATGTTATACCATTTCGAGCGATATGCCTCATGGATCGGGATGATTTCTTGAATGAAAATCTGTGCATCGGGATTGATCTCACGAAAGGCATTAATTAATGCGATGTAATTGCGCTTAAATCCGTCGACGTCTCCTTTGTAATAACCCAGATCGTTTGTGCCGAGAACGAACAGAACTTTGCCACGGTGGAGCTGTGCGGCCTGAACAGTCTCTGCCATGATCTCATCCACACGCGCTGCCCAACGGTAGATCACCTCGTTTTGGGTAAACAGACCGCTGTTGATAATGCAATAAGCCAAAGAATTTCCCACAACAATGGTATCAGAAAAAAGGCTGCGCAATTTCGGCAGTTCCGATTCTTTCAATATGGATACCCTGCCCGGAGTCAAAACACCCGTACCGGTGCCGCCGGACAGAAAATGATCACGGATGGAGTCGATAAAGAGAGACTCCTCGATAGAGGAGGACTCTTCGATGGAGGAAGAAATGTATGCGGCATATTCCGACGCCTCAATGCTTTTTGACTCGGCCTCCTGACGCAGGGATTCCTCTCTGCGGGATTCTTCCTCAGAGCGGGATGCCTCTATGGAGGCTTCCACGGAAGCTTCGCGCTCTGCCTCGATTGAGTTCATAATATCGATCACGTCGCCAACCTGCGCATTTCCCTGCGCGTGAAGCCACTCCAAAGCCGGTTCTTCTAACGAAAGGGTAGGATCAATATGGGTACCGCAGCCGGTGAGCAGACACAAAACGATTATGGAAACAAGTGCGACAGCACGTTTGCCGTGGCGAAGAAAAAATGTCATTGATGCCCCTCCTTTCTGAAACTGAAATTTTTTATTTATTATAATGCACGGAGCGAAAAAAGTCAACGCCACAGCGATTGGAGGGGAAAAGCGCAGTAGATATTCAAACCTCAACAATTGTTGAGTTGATTCTTTTTGGAATCTTGTGGTAAAATTAGACTGTCAAAGTGTAAGTACGAAAACAGAAAGGGATTAGTCATGGTTAAGATTATTTCTGACAGCACTTGCGATTTGTCGAGGGAGCTGCTGGAAACATATGATATTGCGATTCTGCCTCTGCACATTCATTTGGGTGAGGCGGAATATTTGGACGGGGTGAATATTGCGCCGGATGAGCTTTATGCGTGGTCTGATGCAAATAACAGTACGCCGAAGACGGCGGCTGCATCGATTGCGGAGGTAATGGATATTTACAGGCAGTATCTTGATGCTGCAGATGAGATTGTGATTTTTTCTGTCTCTGCAGCGATGTCATCAAACTATCAGGTGATGAAGCTGGCTGCGCAGGAGCTGGAGTGCGAGGATCGCATTTTTGTGATTGATTCGGCAAATTTGTCCACCGGTATCGGGTTGTTGGTGATCGAAGCTGCGCTTATGGCCAGAGGAGGAAAGCGTGGCAGCGAGATTTCAACTGCGATCGAAATGATGAAGCCAAAGGTTCGTGCGAGCTTTGTGGTGGACACGCTTACCTACCTTCATCGTGGTGGGCGTTGCAGCAGTGTGGCGGCGCTGGCCGGCGGAGTATTACAGCTTCATCCAAAGATCGTGGTCGAAAATGGGCGGATGGATGCGAAGAAAAAATATCGCGGAAAAATGAACAGAGTTATTCTTTCTTATGTGAAAGACATGGAGGAGCAATTGAAAGCCGCAAGACCGGAGCGTGTTTTCATCACGCATTCCGGATGCGAGACAGAGGACATTGCGGCAGTGCATGAGTATTTGGAGTCACTGCAAGTGTTTGAGGACATACTTGAGACGAGAGCGGGCGGAGTGATTTCCAGCCACTGTGGTCCCGGAACTCTGGGCGTGCTGTTCGTGGAAAAATAAGTGCTTAGGAGAGGCGGGAAACGAAACGGATCCTGCTTCTTTTTTGTTAAACCATTTTGCCTGATAAATATGGCATATTTTAGAAGAAAATACAATTAATTAGGGCTTTGATTTTTTGCAGAAAAATGGTATAGTTAAATTGGATGATTGCGCATAAATGGATGGACGGAAAAGATATTGAGAAGATGTAACATAAATGTAACACTTATTTAAAAAAAAGATGCAGAATAGCCCTCGAAATTTTTTGCATAGTGTGTTATAATCAAATACTATGATAGGAAAATTCTGTCTGAATGGAGGATTCGATGGTAAATCAGGATAAAGTACGCCTGATAACGAAGGTTGAATGTTACAGGCAGTCTGAAAAAAGAGATGCATTATGGACGAACCGCTACAGCCGTTTTGCCTATGTTTCACAGAAGGTCATAAAGTCGTGGATCTTCTGTACAGCAGGGACACTACTGATGGTGGTTTTGTGGGCTGTGTGTAATTCGGAGTGGCTGTTGTCGATTTATGATATGGACGAGTTAACCGAGGTGGCGAGGAACGTTCTTGTAGTCTATGTAAGCGCGATGGTGATTACAGGGGTGATTTCATGGAGAACATACCGCAGGCGATATAAGCAGGCACGAATCAGTGTGAAAAAATATTACGTTATGTTGCGTAAGCTTTATGATTATTATCAAAAGACGGGGAAGAATTTAGTGGGAGACGATACTTTAGACAGAAAGGAAGGTGAGCAGTGATGGTAGAAAAACTGTTGTTGGTTAGAGAACGTTTGCAGGCAGTTTACGGCAGATATTCGGCGGTGATTAAGCCGTTTGGCCGCTTTTTGATAACGTTCAGTACGCTGTTGATTATCAGAAAATGTGTTGGGATTGAACTGTTCAGTGATGTGTTGATTCTGGCGGCCGTTAGTTTTGCCGGAGCCTGGCTTCCTACCGGAATGAATATTTTGCTGGTGGCATTGACTACACTGTTCAATTTGTCCGCACTGTCTCTTGAGGTGACACTGACCGTTGGAATATTGATGATTGCCATGTTCTGTATCAATTATGCGGTGCGTCCGGAAATGAATCTATTGGTGCTGTTGCTGCCTGTCTGCCATTTTTTGAAGATACCTTATGCAGCAGTGTTGATCGCAGGGATGACTGGAACCGTGCTTGAAATCATGCCGGTGATATCGGGAACCGTGTTTTATTACATTTTGACCTATATCGGAAAGAACGCAAATGCATATACGTCTGCCGGAACACTTGATCCGTTACAGAAATTCACGCAGCTGATGTCCGGTTTGATGAATCACGATGAGATGTGGCTGATGTGCATTACTCTCGGCGTGATATTGATAGTTACCAGGGTGATCAATAAACTCAGACTTGATTATGCAAAACAGATCGCGCCCGGTGCAGGGCTCGCCGCGGGGCTTTTGGTGTCGCTGATCGGAGTGTTTTCCCTGGATATTCGTATTTCTGTCGTATCGTTGATTTTGGGAATGGCAGGTTCGGTTTTGCTCGCGTATGCGGCACAGTTTATACTGCTTCCGCTTAATTATTTACAGACAGAGTATGTACAGTTTGAGGATGATGACTATTATTATTATGTGAAGGCGGTGCCAAAGATGGCAATCAGCCGACCTGAGCTACAGGTGAAGAAGCTGAATATCCGAAAGGAACTGGAGAATACCGCAGCGATTCCGGAGATATCAGCGGTAGATATAACGAGAGAAATACCGGAGTTGGATGAACGGTAAACGGGGGGAGACAGATGACTCAACTCAAGGAGTTTTTAGACAAGTATTTAAGTGTATCTTTTGCGGATATCCGGATTACGGATGTATTGGAGATGATAATCATCGCCTTTCTTCTGTATGAGATCATGCTTTGGATCAAAAAGACCCGCGTGTGGGTTCTGCTAAAGGGTTTTTTGGTGCTGATCGGCTTTATGATCGTAGCGGCGCTGTTTGAGATGAATACGATTCTTTGGATTGCCGGACGGGTGCTGGACATTGGAATTCTTGCGCTGGTAATCATTTTTCAGCCGGAGCTTCGCCGTGCGCTGGAGCAGCTGGGGCAAAATAATGTGTTTGCGCATTTGATCCAGACGGGAAGTGCAAAGAACCGCCAGGATAAGATGAATGAGCAGGTGATCGATGGAATTGTCGAGGCAGCGTTTTCTATGAGCAGAACCTATACCGGAGCGTTGATCGTTTTGGAGAGAGAGATTCCGTTGACAGAGTATATTGAGACAGGTATTTCCATTGACGGTATGGTATCCAGTCAGCTGCTGCTGAATATTTTTGAGCACAATACGCCGCTGCATGACGGGGCGGTGATTATCCGTGGAAACAGAGTAGTGTCAGCGACCTGCTATCTGCCGTTGTCGGACAGCACGAAGATCAGCAAAGCG
>JAFSBP010000425.1 GCA_017437205.1 Lachnospiraceae bacterium | reverse complement strand
TGTTTACTGCCTCCTCAAAAAATCATTTTACATTACAATTATAGCAAATAACAGTGCAAAGTCAATACATTTGTATTAACTTTACACTGTTATTGTTTCATCTTTTTTTACTAATCTATTCTTACTTCATCCCGACTTCCTTTACCTTAAAGTCTTCCCAGCCGAACATATACAGGTAATCCTCGATATATGTTGCACGCATAAGTGACACATCTCCGCGAAGCTCTTCATTCACCAGTTCTCTGAGCTGATAACCATCAAAGAACAGTAAGATATATCGGCTGGCACTTCCATCGTACTTGTTTGCGGAATAATCGTAGACTCCCAGGCCCACCAACTGATTTTCACGGTCAATAAGGTAGGACTTATACTCGGTGGAATACTGTGCATTCTTTAACTCATACGCACTCACACTTCTCACGCCATCGGCACACTCCTCATACACCTCGATCTTCACGGAATCCCACGAGGATCCTCTGCCGATTCCCAACAGGTAGCCGTTTCCAAAGTTGACCAGAGATGTAGAAAATCCCTCGATTGTTCCTGTATCTTTCACGGTAATGTTGCTCAAATCACTGAGATCAAAGAAGAATACCGGGTCACTGAGCTGAACGGAGGTGCAGACGTAAGCCATCTCCTTGTCAAAGCGGACGGACTGTACAATCTCACCCTGAGGCGCAAACTGCAGCACCTGTGCCACGATCTCCCAAGTGTTCAGATCGATGCAATACAGATTTGCGTTGGTACTGCCCAAACTTTCAACCATTACATCCGACATTACGCCACCGTTTGTATATTCCCTCCACCGCGACACACTGGTGGTGGTCACCACGCGAAGGATACCCTCGTACTCATCCAGACTGTACTGATCCTTCACATATCCCTCGACGATTCTTGATCCTTTATACTCCATCTTCTCTCCCGCGTAAGAGATCGCGGAAATCTCAGTCATGGAAGCTCTGTGAATATATCCCTCTTTATCCTTTTGCTGCTCACTGAAGCTTCTGGTCGCATAAATCGCTTCCTTGGATACATAAATCTGATCGGAGTAGGAAAGGAAGGCCGCGCTGTCCTTCACGGTAAGTGCCGTCTGATCCAGCTTCCAAACCACGGTGTATCGGGTGCTGGTCAGCGTCTCCGGTGCCACAATATTGTCCGCAGGGACACTCTCCGTCCCTTCTGAGGTTTCAATCTGAGGAACATAAGTCTCTTCCTCTTCATACTTTAGATAATCCGACGACTTTACGTTAAACTGCGTGATTAGGAGAAGATTTCCGTCCACTAGGCGGGATGACATATATCCGCCGTTTACACTGGCAGTTCCGGTCACCTTCATGTTCTCCGGATCGCTTACATCCACGGACATCACACAGATTGTGGTGTCGCTTACCTTGCTAAAATACGGCGCAATCACAATGGCGGTCTTTCCGTCCGCGGAGAGATAAAACGCCCACTCTTCAATATACGCATACTTTGTATCGGTCTGCTGATTCAGATATAAACTTCCGACTTCCCTAGATTCCTCGCCTGCAATATTAAATGCCCGCAGGATTCCCCCATCCAGATAAAAAATGTGCGTCTTCGTCCGCTTGATCAGATCAGCCTCGATCACGCCGTTCACCTGATTGTCGGTGGTTTCAATGGAGCTGTTCTCTTCCTTATCAAGAAGTCCCGTATCCGGCGCAGCCTCACCCGGGGCCTCATCGGGCACCGCATCAAGCACTTCATCGTAAAACATATCTTCACCCTTCGCCCCGAAATTACCCAGACGGTCAAGGAAGTTCTTCACATACTTCTCGTAGTTGTTTTTCTCCTCCGGTGCGCGGTAATTGTAAACATTCAGCTTCTGGATCAGATCGTAATATTCGCTGTCCGCGTACTGAGCCACACTGGGCGGCGCGGTGTTGAACGGAACAAACAGCCAGCAGCTAAGTGCCACGGTCAGGCCCACAAAGCAGGCCGCCATGGAGCGCCAGAAAACCTCG
>JAFSBP010000424.1 GCA_017437205.1 Lachnospiraceae bacterium | reverse complement strand
GATGACCAAATGGCCTCACCCACCTTGTCCGCATTTGATGGTTTCAACTCGTATGACAGCTTGGCCTTCTCCCCCACGTTGGCGGATATCTCCGCCGCAGAAATAGTCACATCCTCCAGTTTTCGGTACACCTCGACGGAATATTCTGCCATAAGGCCTCCGCCCTCTACCCGGATCAGAGCGGTTCCCGTGTTTTTTCCAGTCACTGTTCCGTCCGAATCCACGGTTGCCACCCCATTATCACTGCTTGTCCAGACAAACTCTGTCTCGGAGAGCTTCTTCTCAATCCGCTCCGTTTTTTTTAAATCCAGCATCGTAAACTTAAGTTCAAGGGGAACCCTCTCCCCCACGGCGATCAGCTGCTTTTCACCATTCAGGGATACTGCACAGACCTCTGCCAATCTGATTTCCCACGGTTTAAAGATGAGTAATATAACCGCCATGACACATACCGCTGCCACGGCGACCATTCCGAAGATTCCCCATTTGCTCAAACATTTCATCTTTAGTTTCATGCGCTCATTCCTTCATTTCTAAATCTTGTTGTCTTTTTGCCCCTTAAAGTCTATCATTGTAGACCTCCGTTGTCAAGCGTTTTGTTCGCCAAAAAACGCCACCCTGATCATTTATACGTATCAGCGTGGCGTTTTCCTAATCACATTTACTTAATTTTTCCTAAATCTGGCAAGGAAGTCCTTTGTCTCCTGCTTTTTCGGATTGCCGAACAGTTCCTCCGGTGTTCCCTCCTCGCAGATTACACCGCCGTTCATATATACAACGCGGTTAGACACATCCCTCGCGAAGGCCATCTCGTGGGTAACGACCAGCATGGTCATTCCCTCCTCAGCCAACTCCTGCATTACATTTAACACCTCACCCACCATCTCGGGATCAAGTGCGGAGGTAGGTTCATCGAACAGCAAAATTTCGGGATCCATCGCCAGCGCACGGGCAATCGCCACACGCTGCTTCTGGCCTCCGGAGATCTGGCGGGGCTTCGCATTGATGTACGGCGCCATTCCAACCTTCTCCAGATATTTCATCGCCTGCTCTCTGGCCGCTTGCTTGCTGCGCTTCAGTACCTTAATCTGACCCACCATGCAGTTTTCCAGAACTGTCATGTTGTTGAACAGATTAAAGGACTGGAATACCATGCCCACATGGGAACGGTACTGGGCTGCGTTCACACCGCGCCCTGCCACATTGTTTCCGCGATAAAGAATCTCTCCGCCGGAAGGTGTCTCCAATAAATTGATACAGCGAAGCAATGTAGATTTACCGGAGCCCGACGCTCCAATGATGCTGGTCACATCGCCTTTATTTACCTGAAAATCAATGTCTTTAAGCACTTGGTTTTTTCCGAAGGATTTGGACAGATGCTTAACCTGTAAAATTAATTCTCCCATCTCATCTGTCTCCTCTCGCGCTAAAATTGCGATCCTTCAGTCTGTTCTTCAAAATAGTGCGTTTCTCCTTACTCTGCTCATCAAAGGGAGCTCCGGGATGGCTGTAGGGTCCGGCAGCCATGGTGAGCTGATCGTTCTGCACCAGCTCGTAGCTGTCGTTTCCGTCCATCCATTTTTCTATCCAGCGAAGAAGGAAGGATGCGGTGAGCGTCATGCACAGATAACCAATCATCTCGATCGCCGCCGACGGGAAGTACATATTATTCACGCCGACAATATAGCGGTGCCAAGCAAAGAACTCGGTAAAGCCGATAATAAACATTACAGAGGTATCTTTTACATTGATGATAAAATTGTTTCCGATCTGAGGCATGATATTTCTCAGTGCCTGCGGCAGAATAACCGAGGTCATGGTCTGGAAATGATTCATACCAATTGCCTTCGCGCCCTCGGTCTGGCCGGGATCGATGGAGATGATACCGCCGCGCACGGACTCAGCCATATACGCACCCGTATTAATGGATACGACCAAAATGGAAGCCACCCAAAGATCGTCAAACTTCAGGGCATTTCCGGAGAAATAGGGCAGACCATAGTAAATGAATACCGCCTGCAGCACCATCGGCGTACCGCGGAAAATTTCCACGTAAGCGCGGACAATGCCGCGGATCAGTTTCAATATGATTTTTTTCGGCAACGGATCGTTTTTTCCGTAGGGAATCGTGTTCAGAATACCGCAGATTAAGCCGATCACACATCCGATCAACGTCGCGATAAACGCCAGACCAAGTGTATTCCATATTCCGCCCCAGTAGGCACCCTTATAAGCGCCCCAGAGCCGCTGCATATCGTCAAACAGTTGAACAAACTTGTTCATTATATTTTCCTTTCCGTCAGCTCATCAGATCTCGGGCTGTACAGCGATCGCCTGATCCATCAGATCATTGAAATCCTTCTCGGTCATCTTGCCGAGAACTGCGTTCATCGCATCAAGCAGAGTGGTATTTCCCTTCCTCACGGACATACCGATGTTTACGTTCTCTGCTCTCACCTGCTCGCTCTCAAACTGGAAATCTCCTGCAGTTCCGGAGAAGTTAAGAACAACCAGATTCGCATCCTTTGCAACAGCACCCATTGCGGTGGGCATGTCGGTGCAGATAAAGTCTACCATCTTCGTCTGCAGTGCCATGATCATCGCGGGAGCGGTCTCCGCGGGAGACTGAAGCTCAGCGCCCTTAATCTGGGGCAGACAGGAGTCGTACCAGATAGTTCCGGACTGTGCG
>JAFSBP010000423.1 GCA_017437205.1 Lachnospiraceae bacterium | reverse complement strand
GATATGTTAAAGAAGATTGGCAAGGAGAGCCGTTTTGTCGATGGACTCCGCGTCACTGACAAAGAATCTGTGGATATCGTTCAGATGGTACTTGCCGGAAAGATCAACAAAAACCTGGTCAATGCCCTGCAGTTAAAAGGCGGCAAAGCCATCGGTCTGTCCGGTATGGATGGCCACATGATCAAAGCGGTACAGATGAAACCGGAGCTTGAGTACGTGGGAGAAGTGACCGAAGTGAACACTCAGCCGATCCTCGATGTGCTGGAGATGGGATATATTCCGGTTATTTCCACGGTTGGCTGTGACGATGAAGGCAATGTATACAATATAAACGCAGACACGGCTGCTTCACGTCTTGCCGGCGCATTGAAGGCGGAGAGTCTGATTTCCATGACGGACATTGCCGGACTGCTTCGCGACAAAGATGATCCGTCCACGCTGATTTCCAAAGTTTATGTCAGCGATGTTGGCAAACTTGTACGCGACGGCGTAATTTCGGGAGGTATGATTCCAAAGATCGAGTGTTGCACCGAGGCGATTCGTCAGGGTGTGAAAAAAGTATTTATCATTGATGGTCGAGTACCTCACTCGATCTTGATTGAGTTAATGACAGACGAAGGTATCGGGACCATGTTTGTATCCGGTAACCACCTGTAAGGAGGAAATTCAGAGCATGAACACCAGGGAACTTGACCGTACATATATTGCTCATACTTATAACCGTTTCCCGGTAGAGATCGTGGACGGAAAAGGATCCATCGTGATCGATGATACAGGAAAGGCTTATATTGATCTGGGAACCGGAATTGCTGTCAACACATTTGGTATTGCCGATGAGCAATGGCAACAAGCCGTGACCGCTCAGATGGCAAAATTTCAGCATGTTTCCAACTTGTATTATTCCGCGCCTTGTGCTAAACTTGCACAGGTACTTTGTGAGCGCACAGGAATGAAGAAAGTTTTCTTTTCTAATTCCGGTGCTGAAGCAAATGAATGTGCAATCAAAGTTGCGAGAAAATATGCAGCCGAGAAAAAAGGCAACGAGTGCTATCGCATTATCACATTAAAAAACAGCTTCCACGGAAGAACTATCACAACATTAGCTGCTACCGGTCAGGAGGTGTTCCATCAGGACTTTCTTCCACTCACTGACGGTTTTCTCTATGCAGACCCTTCGGATCCGGATGAATTGACCCGTATAGTTGAGGAATATCCCATTGCGGCGATTATGTTCGAAGCGGTTCAGGGTGAGGGCGGTGTGTTGCCTCTTCCCACAGAATTTGTGGAGACGATGGTGAAACTATCAAAGGAAAAAGATATTCTTTTGATTGCTGATGAGGTTCAGGTGGGCAATGGTCGCAGTGGAAAGCTTTACGGATATATGCACTATGGTTTTACACCTGATATTGTGAGTACGGCGAAAGGACTTGGCGGCGGACTTCCGTTGGGAGCGACCATGCTTGGCGAGAAAGTTAAGGATGTACTTGTTCCCGGAAGCCACGGTTCTACCTTTGGGGGAAATCCGGTTTGTTGTGCAGGTGCGCTCAGCGTGATCAATCGATTGACAGATGAGTTTCTTGCTGAAGTTTCTGCGAAATCCGATTATATTTTTGAAGAACTTAATGGTGCTGTCGGAGTAAAAAGTGTCTCCGGACTTGGATTGATGATCGGTATTGAGACTGAAAAGCCTGCCGGCCAGGTTGTTGCAGAATGCCGTGAAAAAGGAGTTTTAGTTATCACCGCAAAGCAGAAAGTAAGATTGCTTCCCGCGTTGAATATACCGATGGATCAGTTAAAAGCATCCATTGAAATTATAAAAGAGGTGTGTGCATTATGAGACATTTGTTAAAACTGATGGATCTTTCTTCCAACGATATTAATGAGATTCTGAATCTGGCTGATCAGCTGAAATACGAGAAAAAACATGGGATTGAACATCATCTGCTTAAGGGAAAGACCCTTGGTATGATTTTTGAGAAATCCTCCACCCGTACCCGTGTTTCTTTTGAAGTTGGTATGTATGATCTCGGCGGAAGCGCTCTTTTCCTTAGCAGCAAGGAACTTCAGATTGGCAGAGGTGAACCTGTTAGTGATACTGCTCGTGTTCTTTCACGTTATCTTGACGGAATCATGATTCGTACCTTTGAGCAGGCAGAGGTTGATGCATTGGCAGAATACGGTGACATTCCCGTAATTAACGGTCTCACCGATTATTGTCATCCCTGTCAGGTACTTGCAGACCTTATGACGATCCGTGAACACAAAGGAAGCATCAAGGGAAACAAACTCTGTTACATTGGAGACGGAAATAATATGACCAATTCCTTGATTGTTGGCGGAATCAAGATGGGAATGGAAGTCAGCGTGGCATGCCCCGAGGGCTATACCCCTGACGCAGATTTGATGAAATGGGCTTCTGAAAACGGAAGCTTTACCTGGACAACTAATGTTCTTGATGCAGCGAAGGATGCAGATGTTCTTTATACTGATGTTTGGGCATCTATGGGACAGGAAGCAGAAGCTGAAGAGAGAAAGAAGATTTTTAAGGGTTATCAAATTAATGATGAAGTTATGGCTGTGGCGCATCCTGACGCTATGGTTCTTCATTGTCTTCCGGCGCACCGCGAGGAAGAAATTACCGCAAAGGTATTTGAAGCACATGCAAATGAGATTTTCGATGAGGCAGAAAACAGACTTCACGCACAGAAGGCTGTTTTGGTTAAGTGTCTCTCCTAGTCTCCACAATGGCTACTTTGATGCAAGGTCCATCTCGGAGATAGGCCTTGCATTTTAATGATGAATAAAAACAGGAAGAGGAATGAACTTATGAAGAAAAAGTACCTGGTTTTAGAGAATGGCACCGCATTTGAAGGCTATGCTTTTGGTGCTGATGTTGAATCAATCGGAGAACTGATTTTTCACACCGGTGTGGTTGGTTATATTGAGACGTTAACCGATCCAGCCTATTACGGACAAATTATTCTGCAGACCTTCCCGATGATTGGAAATTATGGCATCATCCCGGATGATTTCGTAGAAAATTGCGCAGCAAAAGGTTATGTGGTGAGAGAATGGTGTGACACTCCTTCCAATTTCCGTTGTCAGTATGATTTAGATGCTTATTTAAAAGAGCAGGGAGTTCCCGGTATTTATGGTGTGGATACCCGTCAACTTACTCGTATTATTCGAGATAACGGTGTAATGAATGCGATGATCTGTGATGAGATCCCTACTGATCTGACTGCGGTAAAGGAATATAAAATCGTCGATGCGGTAAATGCTGTTGCCGCAGATGAGTTAAAAATTTACCCCTCCGAAGGAGATGCCGTCAAGAAAGTTGCAATGATTAACTACGGTGCGGTGAATGGGATGGCGAATGAGCTTACCAAGCGCGGTGCAGAGGTCATTGAGGTCAATTATGATGCGACGGCAGAAGAAATTCTTGCACTGAATCCTGACGGAATATTCCTTTCCAACGGTCCAGGAAATCCGGAGGAGAATATAGCCTGCATTAATGTTCTAAAAAAACTTATGGGTAAAGCTCCCATGTTTGGCTATGGTCTTGGTCATCAGCTTTTGGCACTGGCAAATGGCGCAAAGGTGGAAAAAATGACTTTTGGACACCATGGTGCCAACCAGCCGGTGAAGGACCTGTTTGGAACTCAAACATATATCACAACTCAGAACCACGGATATGCGGTGATATCCGATTCTGTGATTAACGGAAAAGTACGATATATTAATGTAAATGATAAGACCTGCGAAGGTATCGAATATGACGAGGCGAACGCACTCACTGTGCAGTTCTACCCTGAGTCAGTTTCCGGTCCCATGAACACCGGATTTCTCTTTGACCGCTTTATTGAAATGATGGGAGGTAAAAACTAATGCCTTTGAATAAAAACATCAAAAAAGTTATGGTGATCGGTTCCGGACCTATTGTTATCGGACAAGCTGCTGAGTTTGACTATGCAGGTGCGCAAGCCTGCCGTGTACTGAAGGATGCAGGAATGGATGTTGTTTTGGTAAACTCCAACCCTGCAACGATTATGACAGATAAGGCCCTGGCGAATGAGATTTACCTGGAGCCTCTGACTGTAGATACTCTGAAGCGTATCATTGAGAAGGAAAAGCCAGATAGTCTGCTTGCCGGCCTCGGCGGACAGACCGGTCTTACTTTGGCTATGCAGCTGGGTAAGGAAGGTTTCCTTGAGAAGCACGGAGTGAATCTGATCGGTACCAATGTGGAAGCAATCGACAAAGCGGAAGATCGTCAGCTCTTTAAGGATACGATGGATTCTATCGGAGAGCCCACCATTCCTTCCGATATTGCAACCACCATCGAAGAGGCATTGGAGATCGCTGACCGCATCGGTTACCCGATTATTATTCGTCCTGCATTCACCCTGGGCGGTGGAGGCGGTGGTGTGGCAAATGATCCTGAGGAGTTAAAGATTATTGCCAGAACCGGTTTGGATGCTTCGCCTATCACTCAAATTTTGGTTGAGCGTTATATCTTCGGATGGAAAGAGATTGAGTTTGAGACCATGCGCGATTATGCCGGAAACGTTATCGCGGTCTGCTCCATGGAAAATGTAGATCCGGTAGGCGTTCACACTGGTGACAGTATTGTTGTGGCACCGGCATTGACCCTCTCAAACAAAGAATATACCATGCTCCATGCGGCATCTTTGAATATTGTACAGGCGTTAGGTATCGTTGGCGGCTGTAACTG
>JAFSBP010000422.1 GCA_017437205.1 Lachnospiraceae bacterium | reverse complement strand
GATGACGACGATGACGACGACAAAAAGTCTCGCAAGAAGTCAAAGAAATCCGAAAAAGAGGACGAGTACGCAGGTTACGATACTACGCCCATGACTGCCGATGAGTTTATCCTCTTCCTGCACAGATATGCGGAAGAAAATGACTGTCGTCTCGACGAGATGGCAGAGCTGGCACTGGCCGCCCGCGTGGATAAGATGGAACTGACCCGCACTGCGATGAACCAAAAAACCGGAGCAATGCTTATGGATCAGGCCATTGACAAGGCAGAGCGCTTCACCGTTCGCTCCATCTTCTTCTCACGGTATGACAGCGAAGGCTATCTGGTACTGAAAGAAAAGCATTTTTCCTAAATGAGGAGAATATTCAATGAATATATTTAACCTACTGACGATCATTGTCGTCGCAATTTTGGCACTTGCATGCTTTATCGGCTGGAAGAAAGGGCTGGTTCGCACCGTCCTCTCCCTCTGCTCCCTAGTCATCTCGCTGGTGTTGGTGTGGATTTTATTCCCACATGTGTCGTCACTTTTGGAAGGCATCACGCCTCTGCGTGAAACTGTGTACGAACATGTAAACGGATTTCTCTCCGAGGAAATTCCGGAGCTTTTAGATCAGCTTCCCTCCGCAGACACCTCCGCTCAAAACGAGCTGATAGAAAAGCTGCCCCTCCCCGAGGAATTGAAGGAAAAGCTGTCCCAAAACAATACGCAAAACGTCTATGAGACTCTCGGTGTTGAGTCCTTCACCGAATATCTTTCCACCTCGGTGACAAACCTGATCATACAGGGTGCGGCACTGCTCCTCACACTGATCATTGCATTTATCGGAGTGAAGCTCCTGATCAATGTATTGGATCTGGTGGCGAAACTGCCGGTGATCAACGCGGCAAACAAGGGCGGCGGCGCAATTGTCGGCCTGGTGATCGGATATCTGATCGTTCAGATCATCTTCCTGGTGATCACCGTCTTCTCCGGAACCGATTGGGGCAACAATTTGATGGTGCAGGTGAATGAAAGCCCAATCCTCACCTTCCTCTACAACAGCAGCGCAACGATTAAAATGCTGTTTTCCGAGCTGACAAAGAGCTTTTCGGGTTGACAGAATCACGGATTTAGGATAAACTAAGTGTTGCTGTACATAATGTACAGCAACACTTGATAAACGTATTTTAATGCCTCCTTAGTTAAATGGATATAACAAACCCCTCCTAATTGAATTGACTTCATACCCGTAGGGGAATGGTCTGAGGCCAAAAACCATATATGCGCTCGTAGCTCAGCAGGATAGAGCACACGCCTCCTAAGCGTGGGGTCGGGGATTCGAATTCCTTCGGGCGCGCCACAAACAACGCCGAAAAGCCTTTAAAAACAAAGGTTTTTCGGCTTTTCTTATGTAGCGGTCACTTGACTTACGACAAAGTTTTTTATCGTCATACCAAGTGACCTGTACAGCCAACATAACCGGGACCATTCTTGGAGCCTTTCGCTAATCATAGCTCAAAAATTAGCAGAAAAAACGCTGTTTTTTGGCGATGTGCTAATAAACGTTTTTTCGATGATTGCACTGGTTGATCATGATTAACTGTTATTAGCTGACTGAAGACCGCCTAACGCCTTGACTAAAAGCTCCGGATTAGCAAGCAGCATCTTGATGGCCGCCTGCAATTCCGGGCTTTGTCCGGAATCTTTTTCCTCTTCTTCCTGATAGAATTTACTTTCCATGACCTCCGCAAGTTTCTTTCTGTCTTCATCAACAATGTGGGCATACCGCTTCGTAACCATGTCCGGTGTAGACCATCCGCCATCACCCTGTACAGCCTTCAAATCTCCGTTTGATAATTTCAGT
>JAFSBP010000421.1 GCA_017437205.1 Lachnospiraceae bacterium | reverse complement strand
GGTGGGCAGAAAGGATTTCCGGACAACAGTTGATTCCCGATAGCCCCGTTAAGAACAGCCCGCGGTAACGCCCGCGGGTGTTTAGGGGGTAGTTCGGGTCAACTTTTGGGAGGAAACCTTTTGACCACGGCAATCAAAGCACTGTCCCCGCGCACCGCCAATCACTCATCTGCCTGCGGCAGCCCGGCCAATCATCCCGGGAAATAATAATGCAGCCCTGACTCCTCCATAGGACAAAGGGCTGCTTTGCTATACCACCTATTTCGACATACATCCCGCGACCTCTCGGCGCGAGGGATATGGTTTCCGGTAACGGCGGAATTCCGTCAGAGCCTACTTCCCACGGGGTTCAGTCTGCGACTCGGGAGTGATCTTCCGATAAACTTCCGACTCCGGGCTCACACCACCCCCGGCTCGCTGATGCCTTTCGCTTATCCTACTGTCTCCTTCAGTGTCTTTAATTAAATATTGTACTTATTATAAATGGGGGGTGACGGAATGTCAACCCCCGATTTAAATTACTTCTTCGCCGCCATTTTCGCCCGCTTTACCTCTTCATTTCCGACGTCTTCCCTGCCGTACCTCGCCTGCTCATAGAGCTTCGTCAGTTCCTCCGGAGCTGCCTGCTCCTCAGAAATCTTCTCGGTACATTCCTGCGCTGTCAGGTAACCTAGCGTCTCGGGGCTGCGCATGCCGACAATTTTCTCTTTGTTTTTCCACACCTGCTTTTTGAATATCCTCCGGATTTTCTCGCGAGGGTTAAGAAAGCCGAACCACGCGGAAACCGCCCGCTCTTCTCTCTCGATGTCACAGCTCTCACGGATATCCACTGCGCCCTCCAGCTCGGTCACGCTTGTCGCGCGGGAGCGGTAAAATCTATTTCGCAGGAATTTTACAATCCGATTGGTTAGCCACACGATAAGCACTATCGATCCGACGATAACCGCTGCAATCATAATTTTTTCCAATATCATCCAGATAAGATGAAGCAGTTCGTTCCCCTTGTCATCTCCCAAATCCGGCATCCCGGAATCGCCCTGACTCGGAGCCTTCGTTCCTTCTGTGCTCTCTGTTGCCTCCCCGGCCGGAAGCAGCGACACCAGAAATCTCATGATCAGATAAATTCCTCTCCATATCCACGACCATACATAAGATACCCAGCCAATATTTGCCGCTAAAAACAGGATGGCCATACTGCCCGCCGAAAACAACAGCGTCTGCTTTGCACCGGCGGAAAATATCGCCTTCTCGGGGATCACGCCGGTACTGCTCTTATTTACTGTTCGGAAAAACAGATACTGACCAAGAAAATACTCAACAAAATACAGGCCGAAATACAAAATCGCAATGACGAGATAGTATTGTTCCCAACCTCTCTTCGAATAAAGATTTTCCAGAAGTGTCACCGCACCCATGAAAATCCCAACCCCAAGAGGCGGTAAAAATATATCGTCCGCGGGCTCCTCACGGTATCGGATCCTTGCAGAAACAATGGAATAGATGATCGCCATCACTGCCATGATCGCGCGAAGAAGCCAGCCCACAGGCACCAAAAGTACGAAGAACGGCGTCAGCACATGGATCAGCAAAAAAGGAACCAACTTTTTTGCCTTACCACGGACGAAATAATATCCCACAGGATAGACAAACATCGCTGTCCACAGAAGCAGATGCGGCGAGCTTTCCTTAAGCAAACCGATAACACAAATCGCAAGCACCGTCAGGATCAGGTGATTCATCGCCATAACGAGAACGTCCTGAATGCGCTCAATCCATTTATTGTTCATATGATTACCTTTCAAATTTCAGAAACCGCACATGTTTTTTGAATCCCTCCGGCACCTTCGGCTGCACGCCCGTGTACGGGTAGAACCACACATAATCCATCCCGGCGTTGCCGCATTTTTCCAGGAGTTCCAAAAAATCGTCGTATCCGTTGGGTGAGATAAACATGGTCACCGTGCTGCCCGCATCCTGCAAAAGCTTCTCCTCGTGCAGCTTGGCAAACGACCACACCGGCTGATCCGTGTCGATTCTGGCAAGGGCTTTTCTGATCGCATCCAGCTGACCTGCACCTGCGCCGCCGGCAATATTCACCGCCTCGCCGGAGATAATGTCTCTGCCGTTTCCATAGCAGGCCACCTTGGTTCCCTGTGCCAGAAAATAGGACGCAATTCCCATAGCGATCTGCATCGACGCCTCCACCGCATCCCCTCTCTTTGAAATACCGGTGTCCTCAACATTCAAAAATATTCGAACCGTCTGCATGGCGGTATAATTTTTCTGATTGACCTTCAGCGCACCGGTGCGCGCCGTCGCCTTCCAGTTCACGCTGCGGATATCGTCAAAGGGCTGATATTCGCGGATGCCGCGATACTCAAACGGGTCTTCCATCAGATGACGCTTCACCAGTATTTCACCGTTCAGCTTCTGGAGAGACTCGGTAAACTCCTCACCCTCGAAGGTTTTCGGGTACACATACAGATAACTCTGCGTCGTCATCTGCTTTGACATTTCATGGGACATCAGAAGGTCAGAACCCACCAGATCAATGTTTCGGATATGATAATACCCTCGCTTAAGTCCCACAAACTTCAGCCTTCTGGTAATGCGCTCGCCGCCCCGGATCTGAAACAGGTCATTGCGATAGTATTGATCCATGTTTCTCGCGTCCGGATTGTCCGCAAATTCCAAATATCTGGAGGTCTGAAACTTTACTTTCAAGAGATTTAGCGGCAGCCGTTTGCGGTTCTCGATGATCTCCACCACCTCGCCGACCTGCCCCTGAGTGATCCCCTGCTGGGCAAAGGCCACTGTCACTTTCAGCTTTTTGTCCCAATATTTTTCATAAATCTTTCGCTGCAGCAAAAACAGTAGAAATGCGATGATTCCTATTCCAACGGCTTTCATCGACTATACTCCTCGGTAGGTACCACCGTGTATTCAACGATTCGTTTCACAAACTCCCGGCTCTCCCCGGTTCTTCCGTAACCCATGACAATACGATGTGCCAGTACCGGTACCGCCAGTGCCTTCACGTCATCGGGGGTTACGAATTTTCTTCCCTGAAGGTATGCATACGCCTTCACGCAGCGGAGGAAAGCCAGCGTTCCTCTGGGGCTCACGCCCATGAGCACATTCTCGCCGGTTCTCGTTGCGGAGACGATATCCACCATATATTCCATCACACATTTATGTACATATATCTCATTGATCTCCTGCTTTGCCACCTCAAGGTCCCCAAGATTCATCACGGGCTGAAGGGAAAACAGCGGCTCGTCCTTCATATAACGCTCCAAGATCTCGCATTCCTCCTCCTTCGTGGGAAGCCCCATGGACAGCTTCATCATAAAACGGTCCATCTGCGCCTCGGGAAGCGGGAAGGTTCCTGCGGTCTCCACCGGATTCTGCGTCGCGATGACAAAGAAAGGCTTTCCGGCAGGATAAGTCTCACCATCGATGGTGATCTGACGTTCCTCCATACACTCCAAAAGTCCCGCCTGGGTTCTGGGGGTCGCGCGGTTAATCTCGTCCGCCAGCAGAATATTTGTGAATGCCGGTCCCTTTCTCAGCACGAACTCGCCCTGCTTCTGATCATAGATCGTCAGACCGGTGATATCTCCCGGCAACAGGTCGGGAGTAAACTGGATTCTGGAAAAATCCACGTCGAGGGATTTGGCCAGTGCCTTCGCCACCTTCGTCTTTCCGGTGCCGGGAACATCCTCCAAAAGCACATGTCCTTCCGCAAGCAGTGCGGTCAACAGCTGTGTAACCACCTCATCTTTTCCGATAATGACCTTTCCGATGTTACTTAACACCCGCTCTCTCAATTCTGTTCCTGTCATGTCAAACCCTCCCGTCAAAATTTTTGTCTTCTTTACTCTGCTGCGTGTTTCTTCGTCTTTCGCTTCGCCGCAATCTCATCCTTCCGGTCACGAATCAGTTTTGCCCCGGCCTCATCCGTCTTTTTCATGGTCCGAACCACAAAAACACCTCCACTCGGTGTCCTCTTGATGCGAAGCTTACCCTTGACATAGCCATGGCGCGGGCAATACACCAGGCAAAGATACATCTTCGGTCCGGCAGCGAACCAACGCATTCTCCGCCATACAAGGCTCCGGCAGTGATAACAACCGGCAGCGATGACCGTCTTATCCGACAAGGCCTGTTCCTTCGTCGGAAAGACTCTCGAAACGTACTTAGCGTATTCGGGGAAGCATAAATGCACTTCCTCCTCTTTATTTGCAGGCGGTCTAAAATAATCCACCGACACATAACCGCCCACTTTCTTCATGTTCAGCCGGCGAAGCACCTCTGCGGTGTACGCCGCGTCATCCAGTGCCCGGTGAAACGGTCTGTCCTCGTCAAGCCCTAACATCTCCGCCGCAACGTGAAGTGCCCGACGAACCCGTCCGTCCTCCACATCAAGGCTAAACAGCTTCTGTACATCATAATAAATGAGCGGTCTGGGCAACGGGTTCGCGAAGTGATAAAAGGC
>JAFSBP010000420.1 GCA_017437205.1 Lachnospiraceae bacterium | reverse complement strand
CATCTCCGTCCTCATCCTCAATTCTTCCGAAAAGTCCATTTGATGTCTTTAACGCAAATTCATAGTGTCCTTCTTCCCCGACATACAATAAGTTGTTAAGATTTATCAGCCGTATGTCTTCGCCCATATCTCCTGTTCGAAGATCAATTTCTACCAGAATCATATCCGGTGCATCAAAAGCCGCCGGCTCTTGATATGCAAGATATTCCTTTCCGTCCTTCAGTCGATACAGTCTGCGAATTCCCCGCTCCCAATCCACTTTCCCTGCCTCTTCAGGTAATTGTTCTATGGTATAGCTATTCTGCAAACTTCCCGACGTATTGTAAACCAAAATAGAATTCCCAATCGGAACGTATATCCCATCTTCCACACACAATGGGATACCCGCTTGTCTTTTATCCTCAATCACCGCATTCCACAATAAGTTCCCGTCTGCATCCATCATCACGAGCCAGATACGTTCTGACGTTGGCATCCCAAACTTTTTCTCCGAAAATACTGTCACCAGCCGTCCCTCCGCCGTTACATCCATTCCGGTAAGTTCAAGTTTATTTTCCTCATTGCAAAGTTTCTTCTCTAACGTCTCGAATAAAACCACTGCTGTTTCAGCACTACTGAGATTGTGACTAAAAATCGCTTTATAACGATCGGCGCTATCGGTGCTGTCTTTTTTCTCAACCTCTCCGTCAAAGTAAACCATCTCATCGCACATCGTAAGATTTCCTGTATTTGAGACAGTCATTCCGATTTTTAACCGCTTGATCTGATACATCCATCTCACATCAATCTGAGTCTCATTCTCTTTCATGGTTTCCTCAATATCGCTTGGTGTACCATTTTCTTTGGAAGGGTTTTCTTTTGTCAAATCAGAGCATCCCACAAGCATACATAAACACAGCATAAACACAGCGACAACTACACACAGTTTTATTGTCTGCTTCTTTTTCATCTCAAGTCCCCCGTTGTCAATGATGTTTCCAAATCGAATTTTAATCCCAGCCATGCATTGCTCAACTCATTTTCAACCAAACGCGTATCATTAATCTGGAATGTATATACTCCACAATCCTGATTGGTAAATTTCATCGTTATGTGAACCGGCGTTTCATTTTCCAAGCAAACCCAAAAAATTCCGGTGAGTGTCTGAAAATCAAATTCCATCAAGTATGCCTGTCCTGCAAAGCATCCCACAATTCCTCCTGTATTTTCTTGATACAATCGTCCTGCCATCTCCAACACAGAACCCCAGAGCATATGGTACGTGTACGGATAAACATTATCCAGAAACCGGTCCGCCTGTTCATACGCCTCATTTAACACCTGTCCGACAATCTGCAGTATACTCTCTCTGCGTGCTTCTGTTATGCTTGAATATATCGATTCGCCATTATACACCGATTGAAGATATTTATCCGCCGTATCATAATAAATCGATCTGTCAGAAATGTACTCAGGCCACCAAAAAGTGTATGAACATTTTCCCACTTTGGGATACGCAAAATCCATCCGATACATTTCTTCCTTTAATGAAAAGTCCCTTAGACAGACCTCCACTTCATACTGTCCACGCCAGCGGTTCTCTTGATTTTCATCACGTAATCCCATACCTTCTAAATATTGCAATGCCATACACCACAACGTCAGCAACAGTTTTTCCTTCTCTTCCCCCGATTCAGTTTCAATCTCCCCAGTCAATCCCACTGTTTCTGTTTCCTCATTAGCATTGAATGATTCTGACGATGACAAATCCAGTATTGACGTTTCCTCTTTCGGGTTGACCGCAGAGCATCCTGTTAAAGCCATAATCACTGCCAGAATTATGGCTTGGAACGGATTATTTCTTTTCATTGTCCACCTCAAGAATTCATTCTAGTCCAAAATAAATGTTTACTCCTTCTCCGTCTGCATAGTAGGGAAGATTATTCTCTGCGTTTGAAGGCGAAAGATACTGATTCACAGCTTCTGCCACAGTTTCAAAATACCCATGCACAGGAATATAAATATCATATATACCATATTCTGTTCCATCTATATTAATATGCGGCTCGCCACTTAAATCGTAGGCTTTTCCATTAAAACTGAGGAATGACCGAAAATCTCTCTGATAAGAAAATTCCGAAATTCCCAACGCCCATTTAGGATTTGTTGTTCCTGTAACATATATCGTACATGCATATCGCAATGCATTTTGCCATGATGCCGACTCAATATCAACTATCCGTGCACCAGCTGTCTCATTGACACTTCCAGTAATCGTTGCAAATTGTCCATTTTGTACGGCTACACCATATAATGTGGAAGCATACCATCCAACTTGTACTCTATTCCAAAGTACCATCGCTACGCATTTTTTGTCCGCTATCCACCAAGGTGCTTCCGCATAAAGCAGTCTTGCCAACACCTCAACTTCACTTAACCCACTATACCAGGTTGCTGAATAAGCAATGTCATTCCCATCCGTACCATTTACTACTTTGGCTCTCATAGAAGCCATGGTAATGTTATACCATTCATCAGCTGTCGATGCAGCCTTAGCTTTCATTGTTGGCATTGCCGTCACTACCAGCATTATGCTAACCAACATCATCACAACAAATCTCTTCATTTCTTTCCCTCCAAAATGTAATATTTTTGACGAAGAATTCGACTTCATTCTGAAAATAGTATCCTTTTACGTCAATTTATATTTTAGTATAAAGTCTCTGATCCATTAAGTAAACCTGCATAATTTTTGCATATCTACTTAACCTTTACATTTTGTTTAGGAACATTTCATTATTTTATCCTAGATTCGTTACTGCTGTTCTGCCAGATAGATCCATACACGCCCCTGGATGGTCTTTGCCACATCCTGTACAGACTTCTGTCCGGCGAAATAGGCTCCGGCCTCCTCAACAATGACGTTGTAAACCTCATCGTCTACCGTATCTGCGCGGGTAATGCTCTTCAAATAGTCCATCCACGTGCTGATTTTTTCCTCCGTCGGCGGTGCCACTGTCACTTCTTTTCCGTTCAGGCGATATGAATCCCAAATTCCAAACACCGGGTTCATCGCTTTGTCTGCGAGAATTTCTAACACATTCAAGTTGACGGGAAGCTGATCGCTGACATGGGACAGCTTATCAATCTGATACTCGTCGGTAAAGAAGTATCGGATAAACTCCCATGCACCTTCCTTGCATTTGCTCTTTGCTGACATCGCCAGTGATATCCCGCGAGCCTTAAACATTCCGCCCATGTCCTCAGATCCCGGAAATCCGATAAATTCTGCTTCCTGCCGGTACAGACGGTCTAAATTTGTATTGAAACTGCTAAAGTCACTGAATGAAGTCTTCATTGCATAGACCTTTCCGTTCCGTACCTGATTTACATCAAAGGTGGGAAGTTCTTCCGGGAACGTGTTTATCCACTCAAGCAGTTCAATAAATTCTGCGGAATCAAAGCTGCAGGTTCCGTTATTCTCGTCAACAAACTGCTCCCATCGGAAGACAAGTGCATCCCTCAGAATATCATCTCTTATTCCCCGCAGCACCGTCACACCTTTATTTTTTGTTTCCAAGTCTTTATAATCTTCAAGATTCCAAGACTGATCATCTGCGAATACTGCATTGCTTCCGATATAGGAATAAATCTCGATTGCCGTCGCCATCTGATACCAATGCCCGTCAAGCCCCATTGCATCAAACACGTTTGTTAAAAAATCGCCCGGTTTTAACTCACTATCCGCCTCAAACCAGGGCTTGATATCCTCCAAAAATCCGGCTCTTGCGTAATCATCAAAGGGAACCTTCGCATTCGAACCGGCGTAGATAATGTCTGGGATATTTCCCGCGGCAATATCCAGATTAAGCTGTGTCGCCGGATCGTTGTATTTCGTGTAATCCGCCACCTTGATCACGTACCTGTCACTGTTTCGGTTAAACCTCACGATCTGTTCGACATAGTTGTCCCCCGGGGAAAACAAGCCAAGTACGATCATTTGGCGTGTCTTTGCTGTGTCGGGATCAGTTTTTGTCAATTCATAAATGGCAGGCCTGCCATCTTCTCCCGGATAGATCATCAGATAGCTGTCCTCAGAAACAGCGTGCAGGCGGTAAATATCCTCACGGATCAATGCAGAATCCATAAAATCGACCAGTTTGGTTTTCTTTTCGTCCCCATAATTCCAGCCGTAGATTCCGTCTATATCCTTAAACAAAAAGTCAAACTTTCCACCGTCTCCGCCAATCATCTCGGCCGTGGACACTCCGGAGGTTTTTTCCCAACTCCCCATCTTTCCCGTCTTGAAGTCGCAGGTAAGAACATATCGGTAAGAAAACCCATTGCCCAAAAAAGAGACGTATACGGTTCCGTCCCCCGCTACCGTGATCGCTTCAATCTCCGGATACAGATTGGACGTGTCCATGTCCTCCGGAAACTCCTCCAAAGTCAGTTGTCTGAGCAGAACTCCCTCTCTGTCATAGATGAATATCTGATTCCCTGCCGGAACACAAACTTGTTCGCCCTGCAGTACCGGGGCATTCACGCGGCTGTCGCTCTCCACCCGCTGTGACCAGCGCTCTGTTCCCTCCGGTGTCAGCCATCTGAGATAATACCCTTCCTCTCCGTTTTCGCTTTCCTTCGTCACAAGAAGCACTTCCCCACCTTCGGTTACCGTCATCTCCTCCACACTGATTTTTCTCCCAGACTCATAGGAAATACTGCCTCCCAGCGTCTCTATCTCCCGGTAGGAAAAAACCGGATTAACCTCGTTTTTTCTCCGGTGCAGACTGACTACCTGTACATCACGCCAGATATCCGTGGAATCGTCCTCCGCATGCTTTGATGTATATCCATACACATACAGCCATTCGCCGTTGACAGCAGCATCATAAACATAGTCCAGAGGAATCTCCTCAGAAATCTCCCTGCTGTCATAAACCAGTTCCGTATCGATTTCTATCCACTCGCCGGAGCCGATCGGTTTTTCTGAAGTTTGTTCCTCCAATGTGTTGTCAGTTCCCGCTTCGCTACTCTTATCCGGCGCAGCGCATCCCGATAACATAAACAGCATTACTGCCAGCACTACTGCAACTACTCTTTGTATTGTCCGCTTTAACATCATTTTCCTCCGCAAAGTCATTATTTTAACGTCTGTGTTGTACACAGATCAAACTCGATACCGATCCAAGCAGACTCCAGCTCTGCCTCATTAAACATCGCCGTCGAATTGATCTCTGATGTATATACACCACAGTCTAAGCTTACAAAATCCACAACCACCTGTATCGGTTCCTCTCCCGTCAGGCAGATCCAGTAGGTTCCGGTGACCGTATCAAAATCGAACGCTGTCATCACCGCTTTTCCGGATAAGTTTCCCAAAATCGTACCATTGTTTTGCTCGTACAGATCGCCTGCTACCTGCAAAACAGATCCCCACATCATATATGCAGTATAAGGCTTGATTCCTTCAATGAACAAATCTGCCTGTTCATAGGAAATGTTGGTCACTTTACCGCTAACATGCAGTTCGCTCTGCTCTCTGGCCGATGTAATCCATGAACTGCCTTCTATATATTCCATCTTTTCATCCAGTATCGGCTGCAGCTTCTCATCCGCCTCCCGATAGGCTACTCTCACGTCGGTAATATAGTCTGGCCAATAATAGATATACGAAGCCATGATTGATTCTGGATAAATGAGGTGTATTCCGTACTTAAATGTGTCAAGTGAAAAATCGTGAAGATGAACCTCCGCCTCATAAGTTCTGCTCCAGTCTGTGCTGTCTCCTACATTTGGTGCCATTCCATCAAATTGCTGAAGCATCTTTCCCCACAGAACCTTTAACAAATACTCTTTTTCAACAGAATCAGCAATCAATTTTTCTGTCGTCACACCTTCTGTTGACGGTGATTCAGTTTCTTCCGGTTCTTCAGTTGTTTCCTCTCCCTTAGAAGCATCCACTTCATCGCTTACCGTTTCATTCTCAGATGAACCGATAACGGATTCGCTGTCTGCATTCTGAGAAAAAACTGAGCAGCCACATAGTTGTACAATAAATATCAAACATAAAACAATCCACTTAATCTTTTTCATTTTTTCCTCCCACTATTAAGCCCTATAAGGCATATCTGACTACTTCGCATTCCGTTTTGTAGACAAATCAAACACCATACCTATCCATGCATTTTCTAATACGCTATCACTCAACACTGCTTCTTTGTTAACAGCTATTGAATATTCTTTGCAATCTCGGTTTGCAAAGGTTAAAGATATTTGCATGGGAGTCTGATTCTCCAGACAGATCCAATACTTTCCGGTAAGAGTGTTAAAATCAAAATCCGTCATATACGCCTTCCCTATCATTCTTCCATATATGCCTTCGGTAAGTGTTTCAAACAGCTCACCCGCTTCTCTAAGTACAGACCCCCACATATATGGATAATAATACGGATACAAATTATCAACAAATTTACCCGCGTCTTCATATTCTTCAGTTTTAATCTTGCCGACAATCTGTATTACACTCTCCTGTTTTCGTGCTAACAACTCTTCGTCATTTTCCATATAATCATGTTTACCTGCATAGTTGTAGCCTAAATACTGCTCCGCATCTTTATAATTCGCTGCAACATCAGTGATATAATTCGGCCAATCCCAAATTATGCTTTTCCATTTTTCTTTCGGATAAATCACTGTAACAAGATATTTATATGTATTTAGATCATAATTCTTTAAAGTAGCTTCCACATCGCCATCTCTGGTCCACTGATCATCTCCCGGAATAGACATTTCTATTTCCTGCAATAGTTTTCCCCATAATATAGATAAAAGTGCTTCCTTTTCTGGAGAATCTGATACTATTACTTCTTCAGTCGTTTCTATTGATGAATTAGCCTCAGTTGACTCAACCGTTTCAATTGTTTCATTCGTTGATTTTTCTTCAGTGACCTCTCCACTATATTCAATTGTTTCCGTTTCTTTGCCCAAAGGCAAAGAAACGGAACATCCGGTAAGTAAAAAGACACTAAGAACAACTAACGCAAATAATCGTTTTGTTCCCATTACTCTAACTCACTCCTCAATAATAATTTCAAGTCCATGACAAAATCATGGAGATCATTGTAAGTATATCATTTTTTTTATTCAAAAACGCTTTTGTCCGCCATCTCCCTGTTTTCTGTCCGTCGCCCATGTTTTTCTCTGCATTTATACCACGCTGCCACCTCATAACAGTCGTCTCACTGCTGTTCTGCCAGATATATCCATACACGTCCCTGGATGGTCTTTGCCACATCCTGCACCGTCTTCTGGCCTGCAAAATAGGCTCCGGCCTCCTCAATGACAATATTATATACTTCCCAGTCCATCCTTCCGGTCTGATTCAAGGACTTCAAATACGCAACCAACTCATCTGCACGGGCTTTGCTAAGTCCGGGCACTGTAAATACTCCGTCTTCATCACGTCCGTCCGCTGAGATGGGCTTCGTCGCATTTTCTGCCTGCTGCTCCAGCACGCTCAGCTTCACCGGAAATTGTGCTGCAGAGACATGAAGACCAACAGATGTCTGGTACTCCTCACCGAGAAAATACCGAATAAACTGCCATGCGCCATCCTTGTATTTACTTTGGGAGGTGATAGCAAAGCTTAACCCATTACTCTGGATTAACGCTCCGTTACCGCCCATCCCCGGAAAGCCGATGTAAGT
>JAFSBP010000419.1 GCA_017437205.1 Lachnospiraceae bacterium | reverse complement strand
GCACTGTCTCAGTCTCAGGGAGTTCTCAAAGAGGGGGGATTTACAGACGGATATCAATTCCAGATTGGATTTTTGATGGACTATGGCGAGGTGGATGTGGTCATGATCGATGTGTTATACCAGACTGGTACGTCGGAAGGAGAATATGTTCAGCTGTCTGATATCGTGGAGGGCGGACAGGCCACAGCAGAGCATGTGAAACTGTACCGCCGTCTGAAGGAGATCGAAGAGGGGATCGAGGCGGAGGAAGATTTCCGTTACGGAATGGCAGAGTACTCGTCGGAAATGATCGCGTCCGTCGATCTGTCGAGGCTGTATCAGATGTTGTCTGATATGAAGGCGGGAGACTATATGAAATACTGGTACTGGGAGATTGATGGAATCTACGAGCCGGAAAGTGCGGCTGCATTGGAACAATAAACGAAGAAGAAACGGGGAAAGACCATGATTATCTGTGACAAGCTATCGAAATCCTACGGCACGTTGAATGTGCTAAATTCATTTTCCTACACCTTTGAAGATCACGGATTTTACCTGCTGTTCGGGGAAAGTGGAAGCGGGAAGACCACACTGCTAAATGTTCTGTCGGGAATGATTCCTTACGAAGGCGGGACGATCACTGTGGGAGATCAGACCTTTGAAGGGCGCGTTGATCCGAATTGTTTCGCAGATGGGATTGATTACATCACGCAAGACCCGTTTTTCATCGATTTCCTGTCGGTGGAAGAGAATATGAAGGTATCGCGAGACAATAATGAGTCGATTGAGGAGGCGTTGACCCGATTCGGGCTGCTCGGTCAGCTCAAGCTACCGACGACTGTGCTTTCCGGCGGAGAACGTGAGCGGCTGGCATTAGCCAGATCGTTCCTGACAGAGAAGAAAGTCCTGTTTCTGGATGAGCCGACGGCATCGCTGGACGAAGAAAATAAGCGGTCAGTTTTTGGGCTGATCAAGGAACTGAGCAGGACATGTCTGGTAATCTGTTCTTCTCATGATGCCGTTGCGAAAGAGTATGCGGACATTATTATTCCGTTTGAGAAGACGCTTGGGAATGGTCAGGGGAGTGGAAAAAACAGTTCAGGCAGGATGAGTATGTTAGCAGGGAGAGACACCAATGCTGTCGGAAGAAAGATTGGTAAAGCAGGGAAAAAGCCCGCACCGCCGACATATCGGCTGACCAACACGAGAGATGCGAAGACGCTGCCCTGTTTTCTGAAGAAGTGGTTTTCTTCCAACCGGCGCGGCAAAAAGAACGATCTGCTTCTTGGGATATTCCTTTTTCTGACGATGATGCTCTGTCTGCTGGCGGATACGCCGGAGGCCAAGATGGATTCCCACATTGAGTATGTGTACAAGATCAACACCATAATTGTGGAGACGACCTCCGACGACGCGGAGTATTTTGCTTCGTTGGAGGGAAAGTATGGAATCACTGATGTAGTGCTGGATTATAGTGGCGGAGTGCCGACTCCTATGCCAGGAATGCAGGGAGGAGAGGATGGATATCAGGAACCGATAGAAATCAATGTGGACTATGAGCTGGTTTTGGAAACGCTCTCTTTTGATGCGGACAGCTTTCGCCTGTCGGAGCGGATCGAGGTGGGAACATGGTTTCAGGAGAAAAATGATATTATTCTCTCTTCGGAGATGGCAAATGCCCTGGCACCCAGAGACTGGGCATCACTCCTTGGAACGACGATTCCAATCAAGGTCTATGGGAAGGGTACGGTTGATTTCAGAATTGTCGGTGTTCTGGGAAAGATGAATGATTTCGAGAGGCAGTATTTAAGTTCGGCGAACACGGCGATGTCAGCCGGAGATTCATACAATGCGGCAAATTATAAAAAATTATTCTATATTAACAGTCTTTTTACGGACGATTATTTTTACGATGAGAACTTTTATCGGGGCGAGGGACAAAGAACCTACCAGATTTATTTTGACAGCTACAAAAGTTTGAAAAAGTATGAGGCGATTCATGATAAAGCCTACGGACGGCTCTTTGTGGGAAAAATTACCAATGGAATCGGCGATCTTTTTCAGATGATGTTTTACATCCTGCTACCCATGGCCTTTTTGATCATGTTTTTGGCTGTCCTGTTTTACGGAAATTTAATCGGAACGGAGTTGGCATACAACAGTCGCTTTATCTCAGCGTTTAACTATGCCGGCTATGATATCCGAGATATTGTGCGGTGTTTCACCCGGTTAAATACACTTCGCCTGTTCGCAATCTGTGGAATATCAGCGGGGATTACCATTGCAGTGACAGCCGTGGTCAACTTGATTAACTCCAAGGTAATCTTCATCGGGTTCCAACCGTTCACCTACAATCCAATCCTGATCGCCGTCTTCGTTGTGGTGTTGTGCATCTGTGCAGTTGTTTCGGTACACATTTTCCTGCGGCGCACGAAGGCGAGGTCCTGGTATGAAAATATCATTGCGTCGAGAGACCTGTTATAAGGAGGTGGAAGTATGTCGTTAAACGTCAGTGGTTTAACCAAACGATATGACCGAGCGGTTATTAACCAGTTTACCTATCAATTTGAGCCGGGTCGCCTCTATGTAATCAAGGGGGTCAGCGGGTGCGGAAAGACAACCCTGCTCAATATTCTCGGAGGGCTGGACAGCATTTATGAGGGGGAAGTGAGCTTCGACGGAAATGCAGAGAGAGATCATCTTGTCACGTCGGTGGGCTATATCTTCCAGGAAAGTCTTTTGATCTCTGATTTGACCATCAGAAACAACCTGTTGCTGGTCACCCCGGATTTCGAAAAGATCAATGCAGTGATGACAAGGCTCGGCGTGAGTCATCTGTATGACAAGTATCCCACGGAGCTTTCCGGCGGCGAGCGGCAGCGCGTCGCGGTTGCTCGGGCACTGATCACCGGGGTGAAGGTGCTTCTGGCAGATGAACCGACAGCATCGCTCGACGAGGCTAATTCCATTGACATCGCAACGTTGCTCTCAGAACTGTGTAAGGAAGGATGTAGTGTCATTGTAGCAACTCATGAACACTATTTTAATGAGCTTGCGGATGAGATTATTCATCTGGATTACGGAAGGATCGGCCGCGTGGAGATGCGGATGGAGCAGGCTGAGGGAGGCTATGCCACAAGTGATGGCGGTGGAGAGGGTGTCGCGGATCGGTCTGTGGGCGCCATAGGTGAGAACCTGTCTCTTTTCAAAATCCTCCTTTCCCGCAGCAGAAGACACTGGAAATTTTCATCGTTTATGCCGACAATCATATTGACCTTGTTGATTCTGGTAGTCTCCACTGTGACCAATCGGGTGGATGCAATCTTACTGGGATATCTGGAGCACTATTATCCTTCGGATATCGTGGAACTCAATGCGAAAAAAATAGGGGAGATGGATCAGGAACTGTTGGATGCAATGACCGTATATTATCCGTACATGGCAGAGGAGGACGGTGTACGAGCGCTCTATTATGCGGAGAAAGAAGACAGTGTTTTAGGCGTAAAGGGAATGCTGAAATACGGATATTTTCCGGAAACAGAGGGGCAGATCATAGTCTCCTATGACTTTGCGCAGGAGAAGTTCGGTCCGGTCAGTTCGGCGGAGGATATTGTCGGTAAGACATATACCTTTGCCGGGAGGGAGTTCACCATAACCGGCTGCCTGCATTCTTTTGATGAAGACAAAGCGCTGGGATTCTTTTTCAATACAGAAGCGCTGTTTGACAGTGACATGTTGTATCATCGGTATCGCGGCTCGATAATCTTTATGGATTACGATGTGATCCGAGAGATTGGAGAGGTGTCTTATAATCCAAAGGGGTCGACTTTCGGATCGGTTACTGCCACCTGTGATGGTTGGATGCGCAATCCGGAGATGAAAGAGAAAATATTCAGTCTGTATGCTGGGGACTATCGCAGATCGACGAACTCCATCGTAGACATTATTGATAATGCTACTTATGCCATCGACCTGTTTATGCTGATTCTCTATTTTGTTCTGATTATCTGCTTCCTGATCGCCTGCATTTTTGTCCGTTCCAAAGTGGATATTGAACTGCATTACCGTTCTCGGGAGATCGGTTTTCTGCAAATTTTCAAGGTGAAAAAGCGGACGCTTAAGCGAATGATCCTGTGGGAATATCTGATTCGGCTGGCAATCGCGATGATTATTCCGTTCAGCATCTATGCGGCATTGATGGCGGTGGCATCCACGTTCCTGAATGCACTCATGATCTTTAATGTGGTGCATGTCGGGGTGGCGTTTGGAACACTGTTGGTGCTGTATATCCATGCGTTGTCTGGAACGATTAAAAGATATATGAAGAGAGATGTGGTTGAGCTGATTCGGGCATAAACCCTTCCAATTAGGCATAAGGATAGCCTAAACAAAACAAAAGGCTATCCTTATGCAAATTTTCATCTATATCTCCAACCTCCTAGTCCCGATGTTCATCCTTTTCGTGGTGGCATCGGGACTGATGCATCGCCGCCCGGTCTTTGATGATTTTCTTCACGGCGCAAAGAGCGGTCTAAAGACCACGGTAAATATTCTGCCGTCGCTTGTGGGACTCATCATGGCGGTGCAGGTCCTTCGCGCTTCGGGATTTTTGGAGGCGCTTGCCGGCTGGCTGGGGGCATTGATCCCGGACAATGTGCTGCCGGGGAGCGTCATCCCTCCCCTTTTGGTGCGATTGTTTTCCAATTCGGCGGCGACGGGGCTTGCACTGGATGTATTTGAGCAGTACGGGCCGGATTCCCTGCCTGGGCTTATCGTGTCCATTGGGCTAAGCGCGACGGAGAGCCTGTTTTATGTGATGAGCGTGTATCTCGGGTCGGTGGGAATCCGAAAGAGCCGATACATTTTGCCGGGAGCGCTTACCGCCACGGTGGCGGGGATTGTGGTGAGCGTGATACTGGCGGGGTGGGTGTATCGCGGTGGGTGGTAGATGAAGCCAAACAATTCCGGTTGACATTCAAAAAGCTGACTTATATAATATAAGGCAGAACGGGTCGCGGCGGAAGGACTGCCTTAACGCATATCTGCCGTGACGGATACATAAGGAGAATGACATGGAGAGAAAGAACGCATGGCTGAAGTATGACGAGGCCGAGATGAAAGCATGTATGGAATACTGTGAGGGATATCGCCGGTATCTGACCGCAAGTAAGACAGAGCGCGAGAGTGTTGCGGAAGCGGTAAAGCTGCTTAAAGAGCACGGATATCGCGATCTGAAGGATGTGATTGCAGCCGGTGAGACGCTGAAAGCAGGCGACAAAGTATACAGTGTGAATATGGATAAGACATTGTCCGCATTTTTGATCGGTGAGGAGCCGATGGAGAAGGGCATGAAGATTCTGGGCGCTCATGTGGATTCACCCAGACTGGATATCAAGCAGAATCCGCTTTATGAGGATATGGAGATGGTGCTTCTGGACACCCATTATTACGGCGGCATCAAGAAATATCAGTGGGTCGCTACCCCTCTGGCACTGCACGGTGTAGTGTTTAAGAAGGATGGTTCCAGAGTGGATGTTGTGATCGGTGAGAAGGAAGACGATCCTGTTCTGTGCATCACAGACCTGCTCCCTCATCTTGGTGCAAAGCAGATGAGTAAGACCGCCGGAAGCGTGATTGAGGGCGAGGACCTGAATGTTTTGTTTGGAAGTATGCCGGTGGAGCCTGCCGAGGCGAAAGAGGATGAGACCGAGGAGGAGAAGGCAGCGAGAGAACTGGCGATGAAGGGCAAGGTGAAGGCGAATATCCTGAACCTGCTGAAGGAGACCTACGGTATTGAGGAAGAAGATTTCCTCTCCGCAGAGTTGGAGGTGGTTCCTGCCGGAGCTTGCCGTGACCTGGGAATCGACCGCAGTATGCTGATGGGATACGGTCATGACGACCGCGTTTGTGCGTACACTTCCCTGACTGCACTGTTGAGCCTGGAGAAGGTAGACCGTACCTGCGTATGTTCGTTGGTGGACAAGGAGGAGATTGGTTCCGCGGGAGCGACCGGTATCCAGTCCAAATATTTTGAGAATGAGGTTGCCGAGGTGATGAATGCACTTGGTCAGTATTCTGAGTTGAAGGTGCGCCGCGCACTGGCAAATTCTGAGATGTTCTCCTCTGACGTGAGCGCGGCAGTTGATCCAAACTATCCCGGTGTGAACGAGATGAAGAACAGTGCATTTCTTGCGAAGGGTCTGACGTTCAATAAGTTCACCGGTTCGAGAGGAAAGGGCGGCTCCAACGATGCAAACCCTGAATTTATTGCAAAGCTTCGCCGCATCATGGACGAAAATGAAGTGTCATGGCAGACCGCTGAGCTCGGACGCGTGGATGAGGGCGGTGGCGGAACCATCGCAAGATACATGGCAGAGTACAATATGCAGGTGATTGACAGCGGCGTTCCCGTGCTGTCTATGCATGCGCCTTGGGAGGTTGTGAGCAAGGCAGATGTGTATGAGGCAATGAAGGGATATACGGCATTTTTGAAGAATGCGTAAAGAATTTTAGGCGATAGGTGTCGGATGACACGGCAAAAAGCAGCCGTAGTTGGGCTGCTTTTTGAGTTCCTGTTGCCGTAAAAAATTGAAAAGAGCAAGGAGAATCCCCAATGGACAATAAAATTTATCTGGAGACAAAGGCAGTGATCGAGGAGCTTGTGGAAAAAGCGAATCTAACGCCGGGTAAAATTGTGGTGGTGGGCTGTTCCACCAGCGAAGTGATCGGATCTAAGATTGGGACGAATTCCAGTCCGGAGACGGCGAAATATATTTTCGAGGCCCTACATGAATGCACGAAAAAACACGGACTATACCTTGCGGTGCAGTGCTGCGAGCACTTGAACCGCGCGATCATTGTGGAGCGGGCAGCCGTTCCATTCGCAGAGATTGTGAATGTGGTGCCTCAGCCGAAGGCGGGAGGCTCATTGGCGACGCAGGCCTATGCCGGTTTCAGTGACCCGGTAGCTGTGGAGGAGATCAAAGCCGATGCGGGAATCGACATCGGATTCACGTTAATCGGTATGCACTTAAAGAAGGTGGCGGTGCCGGTGAGACTGGAGAACAAGATGATTGGAGAGGCACAGATCGTTGCTGCGCGGACACGTCCGAAGTTTATCGGAGGCGTGAGGGATGTTTATGATGAAGAAAAGCTGTAAAAAAATGATTTTCAAAGATATATTTTGGTGAAGTGTAAAACTAAATTCTACTTTGAAAGCTTAAATTCCACTT
>JAFSBP010000038.1 GCA_017437205.1 Lachnospiraceae bacterium | reverse complement strand
CTTTATCTTTTTTGTTGGCATCCATTTTCTTTTTCAGCGTCAGACCCATACCAAGGAACCAAAGCTTTCCGCGCTTGGTCGCCATGATATCAGCGATCTTGTCGTTGAGAGAGAAGCGTCCCTCGGGGGCGTCAATGTCAAACCAGTTGAGAACTGCGCCCTTTTCCACAAGAACATAATCCATATTCATCTCGGCAACCTTGCGGATCTTGCCGCTGTCGGTAAACTCGCCGGCCTTTGCCTCGATGGTGCTCTCACCGACATTCTTCACATCGAAGTAGAAGAAATGATCGGGAGCGGTCTTTTTGCCGATGCTCTCGCCGTTGACAAAGAGCTCTACTTCGGGGAGGTTGGAGTAAACCGTCACCTTGGTGACATCCTCGACTCTGTCAATGTATCTCTTTCCGCACAGGTGAACGAAGGGCTCGTCGGAGAGCCATGCCTTGTATGCGTAGAAAGAGTCTTTTTTGTACTTTCTGTCCATGGTAACCAGACCTTTATGGTTCTGGCCGTTCTCGCCGCCCTCAGCTCTTGCGTCTGCGCCGAAGTCAAACATATTCCAAACGTGGGTTGCCCACATGTATTTTCTGCTGAACAGCTGCTTGATCAGCTCCTCATGGTAGTATGCCTGATACTCCTCGGTATAGTCTCCCTGCTTGGGATCGCTGGTGTGCCAGTTCAGTGCCTCGCAGCCGTACTCGGAGCAACCGATCGGGATGGAGGGATGGGTCTCGTGGAACTTGTCAAACCAGGGACCGTTCATGGAGGTGTCTCCGCCGTACCATCCGAAGTAATGGTTGTAGGAAACCACATCGGGGATGAGGAGATAAGGGTCATCCATCTTACACATGGAAACGGCAGCGATGGTGGTCAGACGGGTCTTGTCCATCTCGTGAACCAAATCGTTGAGGATACGGTGGTTTTCTAACAGATCCTCATCGGAACCGCCGATGGAGATCTCGTTGGACAGACCCCACACAACGATGGAGGGATGATTATAGTTTTGGGAGATCAGTTCCTTCATCTGGGAGATGGTGTTCTCACGTCCGCCGGGCATGTGCTTGGAGATGTAGGGAATCTCAGCCCAAATTACCAGACCGCGCTCGTCGCAAAGATCGTAAAAATACTGGTCGTGCTGATAGTGAGCCAGACGGATGGTAGTCGCGCCGACCTCACAGATCAGATCCATATCCTCCACGTGATGCTCAGGGAGGAGGGCATTTCCAACACCCCATCTGTCCTGATGGCGGGATACGCCGCGCAGAGGATACTCTTCACCATTGAGAATGAAGCCGTTGTTCGGGTCGATCTTAAAGGTGCGGCAGCCAAAACGGCTGCAAACATTGTCAACCACCTCGCCGTTTTCAACGATCTCTGCCTCACAGCAGTAGAGGTAAGGGTCTTTGCGTCCGTGCCAGAGGTGGACATTTTTAAGTTCAAAGGTGACCTTCTGCTCAGCAGATTCGATCTTCGCCAGTTCGTTTTCTTCCTTGTCATAGACCGTGTAAACGATGGTCTGTCCTGCCTTCAGATTCTTTACATAGGTTTCCACTTCGACCGTTGCGTCGGAGCCGTTTACCGCAGGGGTAATCTTAATTCCGGGTGCACCGTAGTAATCAAGGTCGAAATGAGTATCGGCTACACAGATTAGATTTACATTTCTGTACAGACCGCCGTAGAAGGTGAAGTCTGCCATCTGGGGATAGACAGTATCGTTGGGAGCGTTGTCCACGATGACCGCGATCTCGGTGGTATCCGTGATTTCATCGGTAATATTTACTCTCCAGATAGAGTATCCGCCGTCGTGATGGGCAAGCTTTTTGCCGTTCACGTAAACATCCGCGGAGGAATTTGCACCGTTGAATTCAAGATAATAGAGGTCTGCGACGGGAAGGTCTGCCTTGTTAAGTGTCTTCACATAGAGGCAGGAACCGCGGAAATAGTCGTTTCCGCCGTCAAAGCCGTCTTCAGCATTCCAGGTGTGGGGAAGATTTACCTGCACACCTGCACGAAGGCTTATATCGGTGGTATCTTTGGCAAACAGCCAGTTTTCGTTGAGATTAATCAAAGTTCTCATGTGGTCTCTCCTTGTTGTTTGATAATGAAGAAGGTCTTGTTGATTATTTCTCTGTGGACTTTCTTGCCGCAAGTTCTTCTGTCATCTGATTCAAGGTCTTCTTGTCAAGATTATAGATAACAGCAAGACCGATGAACTGAAGAACTGCACTGAAGAGATAGAGTCCGGCAACCAGCCAGCACATATTGTGGGAGGTGGTAAGGCTCTGACCGATGGTTCCAAGCTTAGATTCATAGCCCAGCCAACCCATGATTAACAGAACCATGGAGGGACCTACACCCTGTGCGAGCTTTCTGAAGAAAGAGTGGAGGGAGTAAACGGTACCTTCCTCACGGGTGCCGAATTTCCACTCGTTGTAATCAATGGCATCACCCATCATTGCCCAGGAAACGCAGGTATAAACACCCATGCCCACACCGAAGATAACCAAACCGATCAGATAAACGACCAGTGCGGTATTTACATTATCGATAGTCGGGAAAATAAGCATCACTCCGCCGCCGACGAGGGATACAACGGTACCGAAAACGGAAGCTTCCTTTTTGCCATATTTCTTTACAATCTTTGTGATAAAGGGCATGAACAGGAACATGGGCAGGAAACCAATCATCTGAACAATACCGGACATGGATGCCATGTTAAAATAGGTGGCAAACATAATGGTATTTGCGGTGGTTGCGGCATTCATACCGAGGAACATACCCATAGCTGCTAACGTGGCACCGACAGCGGGGCGGTTCTTCATAAACTTACCGAAAGCATTGAGGATATTGAACTTCTCGCTGGATTCGTTTGTTTTTACGGAGTTTTCGTCAACACGGATGGTGATTGCTTTGATCATGTACATAAATGCGATAAATCCGAGGATGCCCATGATGAGAGCTGTCCAGAACACTCTGTCGCCCAACAGGATTTCGACCTGCTTTCCGGTTGCGGGACTCAAAATCTTGTCACCGATCTCGTAAGCCTTTCCGGTGAGAGGGTTTTTGAGGAACTGGGACTTGTCAAAGCCTTCCGGAATCTCGATTCTATCGAGGAAGTCAGTGGTTCCGTCATAGTAAACCTTGTTCCAAATCAGCATGGGGAGGATCATGCTGGGAAGCATATTTCCGATCATGGAGCCAATGGATCTCCAGGTGGAGAGCTGTGCACGCTCGCCCACATCCTCGGTTACCAGAGAAAGCATGGAGCCGTAGGGAACGTTAGCGATGGTGTAAAATGCGTCCCAAATAATGTATCCCAAAACAAACAGAACAGCCTTTACAACAACGGGAGCCTTGGGGAACGGAAGGAAAACGGCAGCGCCGCCGACCAGCAATCCACATGCGCCGATGAAGATGTAGGTCTTAAATTTGCCCATCTTGTACTTTCTTCTGTCGTTGTCGATCAGTGTACCGATGAGCGGATCATTTACTGCGTCCCAAATCTGGACGAGAAGAAGGAGAAGGGAGAGCAGACCGGTCTCCATCGTCATAAAGACGAGCCAGAACGTCTGAACCGTACCCTTGAGGGAGAAACTCATGTTACAGCCGAGATCTCCGGCGGCATATGCGAGTTTGTCGCGCATGCTGAATTTGCGATACCCGTTGGCATCTTTTTCAATTTCTTTTTTCATGGTCATTTCCTCTTTCTGTGATTTTTTTGTTTTGTTGCATAAACGTACTGTATCAGTAATTAGTATTATACTTTATTAGGACAAAAGATGGTAGTACAAAAATAATGTAAAATTGTATAATCTTCATTTACATATTCAAAAGTTTGTTGCAATTTACAAAAAAGTATGCTATAAATCAATTGAAACTAATCAAAATGCGGAAAGATAAACAAAGAGCGGCGAATAAATGCAGGTGTTGCCATGAATGAAGAAAATGAATTGAATTTTTTGTGTGATGTACTTGAAAAATGTCATGTAAATACTTCAATGCTGTCCCCTTTTGATAATGCCGAGATGATGATGGATTCGCGCTTGGTGAATGTGATCGGTTTTTACGCGAAGCCGGAAACGACGATCAGGCAAGCCATCGGGGATATTGACGATCACACCAAGTATAAGTTTGTCAATGAATTTAAACTGCGATACATTTGCGTGAAGCTGCCGGTGATGAGAGAAAAGAATCTTTTGTTCATTGGGCCGTATTTGTCAGACTCGATGGAAGTAAAAGATGTGTTGGAGATTGCGGAGCGGGCAGGAATTTCTTCGGATGGGCAGAAGCATTTGACGGAATACTATGCTGCAGTTCCTGTTGTCGCTGAAAATGACAGGTTGTTTGCCATGATCGATACTTTTTGTGAACGGATATGGCACACTCCGTCTTTTGCCATTGTTGAAAGTAATAAAGAATATACGCTGCCGGTTTCTCCGATTAACCGGGTTTCGCATGCTGATGGCTTCGATGAAACGCTTGCGAATGTGGAAATGATGGAGATGCGGTATGCATTTGAAAATGAGCTGATTCAGGCGGTTGCGCTCGGACAGCGGCATAAAGAAAAAATTTTCTTGTCGGTGTTCAACGAGGGGATGTTTGGCCGGCGCATACAGGATCCGGTCAGAAATGCGAAAAACTACTGCATTATCATGAACACATTACTTCGCAAGGCGGCTGAGCAGGGAGGAGTTCATCCTATATATATTGACCGTGTTTCCTCGGATTTTGCCGCAAAGATTGAGTTGATTGTCAGCGTAAAGGCCGTCCCCGACCTGATGAGGGAGATGTTTTCCTCCTACAGCAGTTTGGTTTATAAGCATTCCATGAAAAAGTATTCACAGGTGGTTAAACGGACGATTTTGGTGATCGAGTCTGACATTTCGGCGGAGTTATCGCTGCGCACATTGGCGCATATCCAGGGGATAAGCGCCGGGTATCTGGCAACGATATTCAAAAAGGAAACGGGGCAGACGATTTCCGAATATATCAGGGACAAGCGAATCAAACATGCAATGTATCTGCTGAGCACAACACATCTTCAAGTGCAAACAATTGCTTTACATTGTGGAATTGTTGATGTACAATATTTCTCGAAGCAATTCAAAAAGCAGACCGGTAAGACACCGAGAGAGTACCGGGAGAGTATCCGCACAGGTAAGTAAATAAAACTATCTTTTTGAATATAAAAATGAAAAGGAGAAAAATAACATGCCAATGAAAATGACATTCCGTTGGTACGGAGAGGGAAATGACAAAATAAAACTCTCCGACATTAAGCAGATACCGGGAGTTGACGGTATCGTTTGGGCGCTTCACCACAAGATGCCCGGTGAAGTGTGGGAGGTTGAGGAGATCGCCGAGGTGAAGAGACAGCTTGACGAGTACGGCTTCAACATGGACGTGGTGGAATCCGTGAACGTTCACGATGACATCAAGATCGGTCTGCCCACGAGAGACAAGTATATCGAAAATTACAAGCAGTGTATCCGCAACCTCTCTAAATTCGGGGTGAAGGTAATCTGCTACAACTTTATGCCCATCTTCGACTGGACCAGAAGCAACCTCTTCCATCCCGTGGGAGACGGCTCCACCGCTCTTTTCTACGAAAAGAATATGATTCAGGACGATTACAATGCCATGGCAAAGTACATTCTGGATTTCACCGAGAAGTACAATATGTCCTTCCCCGGTTGGGAGCCTGAGCGTATGGCGAAGCTTGACGAGCTGTTCAAGGCGTATGAGGGAATTGACCACGAGAAACTGTGGGCGAATCTGAAGTATTTCCTTGAAGCGATCATGCCTACCTGCCGCGAGTGCGACATCAAGATGGCGATCCACATGGACGATCCGCCCTGGGATATCTTCGGTCTGCCCCGTCTGTTGGTTAACGAGGAAAATATCGACCGCTTCTTGAAGATGGTGGACGATGAGTACAACTGTCTGACCCTCTGCTCCGGTAGCTTGAATGCAGACCCGAACAACAACGTTGCGGACATCGTGCGCAAGCACTGCGACCGTATCGCATTCGCACACATCAGAAATGTGAAGCATTTTGAGAACGGAGATTTCTCCGAGGCTAGCCACAGAGACTGTGACGGTGACACGGGAATCCTGGATATCTTAAAGGCATACCATGACTGTGGATTTGAGGGATATATCCGTCCTGATCATGGAAGACATCTGTGGGATGAAGGTCCCGGAAACGTTCGCCCCGGATACGGCCTGTATGACCGCGCACTGGGTATCATGTATATGCTGGGCGTTTGGGATTCGCTGGAGAAGTTTGATAAATAATAGAAGGAAATGATGAAGCCGCCGGCAATGCCGGCGGCTTTCACAATGAATCAACTCTCCCGATACTTCTTCGGTGTCATTCCCTTGTACTTCTTAAACACTTTGATAAAATTACTGTACTCATTAAAGCCGCATTCCATACAGATATCAACGGTCGGTTGGTTGGAGTGGTGCAGTAACTGGGCAACCTTTTCTATCCGATACATGTTCACGTAATCCATCGGCGACTGATGGGTGATGGAGCGGAAGAAACGGCAGAAATAGCTGGGGTTCATGTTGGCTACGGAGGCCAGGTCGCTTAAGGTAAGTGGGGAGGCATAGTTTTGCTCAATATATTCCAAAACCGCTTTCAGCTGATCAATCTTATGGGTGTTCTCAGCAGTGTTTGTTTGGTTTGGAATGTACAGTTTATCAGTTAAAATCACGGAAAAAAGCTGGGAGATGCTACTATAGACGATGAGTTCAAGAGGAACCTGCACATCTTTGCCCAACTCATTTCTTTGACAAAATTCAGACAGTTGTGAGATCGCATAGCCGATAGATGTGTTTTCGCCGGCGGGGAAGTAGATGTCCGGCAGAATGAGCTTTCGGTAAACAGGTCGGAGGTACGGCTTCACCGTGTCAAGGTTTCGATAGAGACCGTGAAGGTCGAATAAAAAACACTCATACACGCAATTGTCTGAAATGCCGCCGTGGAGCATACCACCTTGTACCAGTAAAGAATCACCGGGGCGAACCGTGAACATGACATCGTCTATATAGGCAGTAAATACTCCTTTTATCACATGAATGATTTCCCACTCCTTGTGCCAGTGAAATGACATATGGTACCGGGGGTGGGATTTTTCTATATAAAAGTATTCAAACGGAAAGTCGGGTGTACCGTGAGGTTTGGGCTCGTGGAAGACAAATGAATTCATAGTGATACCTTTCTGTTTTCTGAATTTATCGCTGTTTTTCTCTGTAAAAGTCAATAATTAACTATTTTAAGTAATTATATCACAAGATAATCCGATTTGACAATGATAAAATAACCATATAAAGAGAAAATTGTATCTGGGAGGTGAAACACAGCATGTCTTACTATTTAGCGATTGATATCGGGGCTTCCAGTGGACGGCATATTCTCGGAACGGTTGAGAACGGAAAAATTAAGCTGGAAGAAATTTACCGGTTTGAAAACGGCATGAAGGAGATCGATGGTCAGCTTTGCTGGGATACGGAGCATATGTTTGGCGAGATCAAGGCGGGACTGAAAAAGTGCGGCGAGCTGGGCAAGATTCCCGTGAGTCTGGGAATTGACACCTGGGGCGTGGATTTTGTGTTGGTTGACGCACAGGGTGAACGAATCGGGAACGCAGTCGGATATCGCGATCATCGTACAGAGGGAATCAGGGAGAAGCTGGCTCCGATCATCAGTCAGGAAGAATTGTATCGGCGGACGGGAATTGCCTATCAGCCGTATAATACCATAAATCAGCTGGTGGCGCTGAAGGCAGATGCGCCGGAGCAGCTGGAACGTGCCAGT
>JAFSBP010000418.1 GCA_017437205.1 Lachnospiraceae bacterium | reverse complement strand
TGCAGGTACATTAATCGGCATCTATGGCTTTTTATCGAAACCGGATCTTAGGCTGGGAAGTACATGGGTCATTCAACTGAATTTATGTAAAGCTGTAAATGCTACGGCGGCACTTACAATATTCTATAACTTAAAAGAAGAAAGCAAAGAAAGCTGATCGATTATTTATAGGATTGACACAACCAAATGGTTGTGGTAAATTGAATGACGGAGGGTAAGATCATGAATTTTCTGAACTTGCAGTATTTCGTCATGGCCGCCGATGAGGGAAACATTACCCGTGCGGCAGAGAAACTAAATATTTCCCAGCAGTCCTTAAGTAATCATATTGCCAATCTGGAGAAAACCTTTCAGGTGGAGTTGTTCGTCCGAAAACCATCGTTGACGTTAACTTACGCTGGTGAGCGCCTTTACAGTCACGCGGTGCGGATTCTTGACATTCAGAGTCAGATTGAAAACGAGATGAAGGACATCAGCAAACATAAAAACGGTGTCCTGCGTATCGGTATTTCATACACGAGAGGAAGAACATTCCTTCCGGAGATTGTTCCGATGTTCAAGGAGCGGAATCCATTTGTAAAGCTAACTATCATTGAGAGCAATTCTCAGGCACTGGAGGAAGATTTGCTTCGCGGTTATATTGATCTTTACGTGGGAACAAATATCCCGGAGCGTCCGGAAATTACCACGGAGCAGTTGACGAGAGATAAGTTTTATCTGGTCGTGCCGAAGAGCATGATGAAGATAATTTATGGCGATCAAGCGGAGGAATACGCGATAAAGTATCGCGATGAGACCCCGTTGGAGGCCTTTTCGTCTCAGCCATTCCTTCTGTTGTCGCGGGAAAACCGTATCCGCAATATTATTGAGGGCTACATGCAGCAAAAAGGGATTCATCTGGATATTCAGATGGAGATGGAGAACATTGAGACCTTATTTGCCCTTTCCTGTCGCGGAGTGGGTATCACCGTCTATCCGGAGACATTCCTAAAGAGCACTGAGATATTTAGAAAAAAGGAAAATGATCAGGTGTATTTCTTCCCCCTCAACGAGAGCTTTGGCGGAAGCACCCTGTCGATTGGCTATCACAATCAGCGCTATCTGACTGCTGCAGCTAAAGAGTTTATTGAACTTGCAAAGGAAGCTTGTGCTGTATAAAATTTACTCCCTTCGGGCAAACTGGTAAGAAAATGTATAGTTTGTCTGGAGGGATATTTTTTGTCTGATAACTCAACGTCCTTTTCTGCGGAAATGGAAAAAAATATTTGCATGGTTAACAGTAAATTGCCGGTGGATCGATGCTTTGACGTGATTTTTCGCCGGTTTGAGGTGGGAGGAAGAAAGGCCTGCCTGTACGGTATCGATGGTTTTGTAAAGGATGATACACTGCTTCGGATTCTTCAGGGACTGATGAATTTAAAGCCTGATGCACTTCCGAAGACCGCAAAACAATTTATCAATAAGCTAATTCCTTATGGGGAAACATCTACAGTGACGACGCTCACAGAAATGCTTCAGTCTGTGTTTATGGGTATGACCTGCATTTTTATCGACGGATATGACTCCTGCTTTACAATCGATTGCCGGACTTACCCTGCGAGAGGGGTGGACGAACCGTTAAAGGAGAAGGTTCTTCGCGGTTCAAGAGACGGATTTGTGGAAACCATTGTCTTTAATACAGCGCTAATTCGCCGACGGATACGCAGCACAGACCTGATTACTGAAATTGTACAGATGGGCAGTTCATCGAAGACAGACATAGCAATCTGTTATATGGACAGCCGTGTGGATCACAAATTACTTCAAAAGATCCGCGAAAGGATCAAAAAAATAGAGGTAGACGCACTTAGTATGAATCAGGAGAGTCTTGCCGAATGCCTTTTTCCGGGAAAATGGTTCAACCCGTTCCCGAAATTTAAATACACTGAGCGGCCGGATACGGCGTCTGCGCACATCCTGGAGGGAGACATTGCCATCATGGTGGACAACTCACCTGCGGCAATGCTGTTGCCGTCATCGTTCTTTGATATACTTGAGGAGGCTGACGATTACTATTTTCCGCCGATCACCGGAACTTATTTAAGACTCAGCCGGACACTGATCACAGTGATGGCGATGCTTTTGACGCCGATCTGGCTTTTACTCATGCAAAATCCCCAGTGGATACCCTCATGGCTTCAGTTTATTCAAATCAAAGAGACAATAAATGTCCCTCTGGTTCTTCAATTATTACTGCTTGAGCTTGCCATCGACGGAATGCGTCTGGCATCATTAAATACGCCAAGCATGCTTACCACCCCGTTGAGTGTTATTGCAGCACTGGTTATCGGAGAGTTTTCAGTCAAGTCCGGTTGGTTTAACTCCGAAACAATGTTGTATATGGCCTTTGTCTCACTGTCCAACTACACCCAGTCAAACTTTGAATTGGGCTACGCGATCAAATTCATGAGAATTCTTTTGTTGATCTTAGTCGCGCTGTTTAACCTGTGGGGTTTTATCGCCGGTTTGATTGTCTTGTTTGTTGCGATATTCACCAACAAAACGATTGCAGGTAAGAACTATCTCTACCCGCTGATCCCCTTTTCATGGCAGGAATTAAAGAGAAGGCTGTTCCGCACCAGAATCAAATTCAACGAAAAATAGCCGGCATATCTGCCTGTGTTGTCCCATATATTGGTTAAAAAACGGGTGCAAATAATGGCAGAGAGAAATAAGAAAGTAATGAATGACGGTACAAGGCGGTGGTTTGCCGCCTTGTTTTTCGTGATGCTTTGTATAAGTTCGTGGAGGTTTGGCGAGAAAGATCTGATGGGACTTAGAATTGTTCCGGAAGAGGCGAAAAGCACCGTGAATTTAGCGGAGCTTGCAAAGGAGTTTGGTTATCCGCTTCGTATCAGCCTGGAAGAAGGCAGTGAAATACAAGAGAAAAAGCTCCAATTGTATGCAAAGGCGGCCGTTTTACTGGACGCGGACAGCAAACGGATTCTCTATGGAAAGGACGAGGATGTGGAGCTTCCCATGGCAAGCACGACAAAAATTATGACCTGCATCGTGGCATTGGAAAACGGGCGGTTGGATGATGTTGTTACCGTGTCCTCCTACGCGGCCTCACAGCCGGAGGTACGGCTTGGTATCCGAAAGGGAGAGCAGTATGTGCTTCGGGATCTCATCTATGCGATGATGCTCACTTCTTACAATGACTGTGCGGTTGCTATCGCAGAGCACATTGGAGAAAGTGCCGAAGGATTTGCGGACATGATGAACGAG
>JAFSBP010000417.1 GCA_017437205.1 Lachnospiraceae bacterium | reverse complement strand
GTTGGCGGTATTAATTCGTGGGGTGAAAGACGAGCAGATACTGACAAGATGGACGAAACTTGCACTTAAAACAACGAGCGTAGAGGAATTTGAAGAGACGATAAAATTGTAAGAACGTTATAAGACAGAGGAGTAGTCTCCTTTTGACCCAAAACAAATTATTCATGTATAATGTAGTGTGCGAACAACAAAAACGCCCGGCTAATTGTAACTTATGGGAACTGAGGGGGCGATTTGGAACTTTTGGTTTTGTACGGATACATAGAAAAATAGTAGAATAAAAACAATATAAACTGCTATAATGACTGAAAAGACAGATAACTAAGTCTTGTTTTTTAAGAAATTACTGATTGCAATAAATGTCGTATTATGATAAAATAAAAATGGAAATAATATAGTTGGAGGAATTAAGCTTATGGGCAAGACGATTATTGTGACCGGCGGAGCCGGATTTATCGGATCGAACTTTGTGTTTCATATGCTAAAGAAATATCCGGATTACCGGATTATCTGTCTAGATAAGCTGACCTATGCGGGAAATTTGTCCACGCTGGCACCGGTGATGGAGAATCCGAACTTCCGCTTCGTGAAGGCGGATATCTGCGACCGCGAGGCGGTGTATCAGCTGTTTGAGGAAGAACATCCTGATATCGTGGTGAACTTCGCGGCGGAGAGCCATGTGGACCGCTCCATTGAGAATCCGGAGGTATTCCTGCAGACGAATATTTTAGGTACACAGGTATTGATGGACGCCTGCCGAAAGTACGGCATAGAGCGTTACCATCAGGTATCTACCGATGAGGTTTACGGCGACCTTCCGCTGGATCGCCCGGATCTGTTCTTCACTGAGGAGACGCCGATCCACACCAGTTCCCCTTACTCCTCCTCGAAGGCAGGAGCGGACCTTCTGGTGATGGCGTACCACCGCACCTACGGGCTGCCGGTGACTATCTCCCGCTGCTCGAACAACTACGGACCTTACCACTTTCCGGAGAAGCTGATTCCTCTGATGATCGCGAACGCGCTGAATGATAAGCCACTGCCGGTGTATGGAGAGGGCTTAAATGTGCGCGACTGGCTGTACGTGGAGGACCACTGTAAGGCCATCGACCTGATCATTCACAAGGGCCGCGTGGGCGAGGTTTATAATATCGGCGGACACAATGAGATGAGAAACATCGATATCGTAAAGATCATTTGCAAGGCGCTGGATAAGCCGGAGAGTCTGATCACCTATGTGGCAGACCGGAAGGGCCATGATATGCGCTACGCCATTGATCCGACGAAGATTCACACAGAGCTTGGGTGGCTGCCGGAGACAAAGTTTGCTGACGGCATCCAGAAGACCATTCGGTGGTATCTGGAGAATAAGGAGTGGTGGGAGACCATCATCTCTGGAGAATATCAGAATTATTATGAAAAGATGTACGGAAATCGTTGAAAAGAAAACCTGGGAGAGGTAAAATACCCCCTATAAATAAGGATTTTCGTGCGAGGAGATAGATATATGAAGGTGTTTGTAACCGGAGTAGCAGGACAGCTCGGCCACGATGTGATGAACGAGCTTGCGAAGCGCGGCTATGAGGGCGTGGGAAGTGACATCGCGCCGGAGTATGCGGGAACTTTGGATGGAAGCGCTGTGTGTTCCATGCCCTACGTGGCGATGGACATCACGGACTTGGCCTCGGTGGAGCAGACCATCGGCAGTGTAAAGCCGGATGTGGTGGTTCACTGCGCAGCCTGGACGGCGGTGGATCTGGCCGAGGACGAGGATAAGGTGGAGAAAGTCCGCGCGATAAACGCGCATGGAACCAGATATATCGCACAAGCTTGTAAGAAGCTGGACTGCAAGATGGTATACATCTCCACGGACTATGTGTTCGACGGGCAGGGAGAGACCCCCTGGGAGCCCGACTGCAAGGATTATCAGCCGTTAAACGTATACGGTCAGACGAAGCTGGAGGGCGAGCTGGCGGTTGCGGAGACCTTAGATAAATACTTCATTGTGCGCATCGCGTGGGTATTCGGTCTGAATGGAAAGAACTTCATCAAGACGATGTTAAATGTGGGTCAGAAGTACGACACCGTGCGTGTGGTCTGCGATCAGATCGGTACGCCGACCTATACCTTTGATTTGGCGAGACTTCTCGTGGATATGATCGAAACAGAAAAGTATGGCTACTATCATGCGACCAACGAGGGCGGATACATCAGTTGGTATGACTTTACTATTGAAATTTTTAAGCAGGCAGGCTACACTACAAAGGTGGTCCCGGTGACGACCGAGGAGTATGGGCTGTCTAAAGCTGCGCGACCGTTTAACAGCAGACTGGATAAGAAGAAACTGGTGGAGGCCGGATTTACGCCACTGCCCACCTGGCAGGACGCACTAAAGCGATATCTGAAGGAACTATAATCGACGGTCACCTTTATGGACTACGGGGATGTGACTAAGCTGGAGAGAAGAGATGAGAAAAGATACAATGGATAAGCTTTTTCTTAGTATAAAATCAAAATACGGCGGGGTTGAACACTGGCACGTCATCGGTATCTGCCTACTGCTCTATGACTTGGTGGCCATGAGCGGGTCATACCTGTTCGCACTGTGGATTCGCTTTGACTGCCGGTACACGGCGATACCGAAGGAACTTCTGTATGCATGCCTGAAATTTTTGCCGATCTATCTGATCATCAGCGTGATCGTGTTCTGGTTTATGCACTTATACCAGAGCGTGTGGCGCTTCGTCAGCTTCAGCGAGCTGAAGCGCGTGATCGCTTCGTCGATCATCACGACGATGGTTCACACGGTGGGTATTACCGCGCTGTTTAAGCGCATGCCCATCTCCTACTACTTCATCGGTGCGGGGCTTCAGTTTGCGCTGGTGCTGTTTGTCCGCTTTGCGTACCGCTTCGTCCTGTTGGAGAAGAGTAAGCGGAACAGAGTGGCGAAGAGCGCTCTGGCGAGCCGTGTCATGCTCATCGGAGCAGGATCGGCAGGACAGATGATCCTTAGAGATCTGCACGCAGCGAAAGAGGTAAATGACCGCGTCTGCTGTATCATCGATGACAATGCGAACCGATGGGGGCGCTTTATCGACGGTATCCCGATCGTCGGCGGCAGAGAGACCATCCTCTTAAATGTGGAAAAATATAAGATCGAGAAAATCTTCCTCGCTATCCCCAGCGCGACGGCTGAACAGCGCAGGGACATCCTGGACATCTGCAAGGAGACGAAGTGTGAGCTGAAAAACCTCCCCGGTATGTTCCAGTTCTTTAACGGAGAAGTCACCATGCGGGAGATGAAGGATGTGGCGATTGAGGATCTTTTGGGACGTGAGCCTGTGCAGGTAAACATGGAGGAGATCTATAACTTCATCGCGGGCAAGGTGATCCTGGTCACCGGCGGCGGTGGCTCCATCGGAAGTGAGCTCTGCCGACAGATCGCCAAGCATCATCCGAAGCAACTGATCGTCTTCGACATCTACGAGAACAATGCCCATGCCATCGGCCTGGAGCTGAAGGATAAATATCCCGAACTGAATCTGGAGGTTCTGATCGGCTCTGTCCGCGACAGCAGACGTATCAACCAGGTATTCAGTAAATATAAGCCGGAAGTGGTTTACCACGCCGCAGCGCACAAGCATGTGCCGCTGATGGAGGACAGCCCCTGTGAGGCGATCAAGAATAATGCCGTGGGTACATATAAGACCGCGTATGCGGCCATGATGAACGGCTGTAAGCGCTTCGTGCTGGTCTCCACGGACAAGGCGGTGAACCCTACGAATATCATGGGCGCGTCAAAGCGCCTGTGTGAGATGATCATTCAGTCCTTCGACCGAAAGATCAGAGAGGGAAGATCTCATGAGCTTCTCCCTCTTCACGTTCACATGGAAGATGCGGACGGAAGCATGCGTGAGATGACTGCGAGTGTGGAACGTCCTCAGACAGACTTTGTGGCAGTGCGTTTCGGAAATGTTCTGGGCAGTAACGGCTCCGTCATCCCGAGATTTAAGGAGCAGATCGCGAAGGGCGGACCGGTGACGGTCACCCATCCGGACATCATCCGCTACTTTATGACCATCCCGGAGGCAGCCTCCCTGGTTTTGCAGGCCGGAACCTACGCGAACGGCGGCGAGATCTTCGTGCTGGACATGGGAGCGCCGGTAAAAATCGATACCCTTGCGAGAAATCTGATCCGCTTATCGGGCTTAACTCCGGATGTGGATATCCCGATCTCCTACACCGGACTTCGCCCGGGTGAGAAGCTGTATGAAGAAAAGCTGATGTCGGAGGAGGGCATGCGGACAACGCCGAATCACCTGATCCACATCGGATGTCCGATCCCGTTTGACGAAGATGCGTTCCTTGATCAGCTGCAGATGTTGATGGAAGCGGCGTATGACGGACGTGAAAGCGAGATGCGCGGGTTAGTGGCGTCTGTGGTGCCTACGTACTATCCGGCGGGTGAGCATGGGTCTGAGTATAAGGGGAAAGCATATGAGGAGCAAATGAAAGTGGTAGAGGAAAATAAAGGAGCTACTTTCTAATGGCACGGTCATTATTGATTGTCGGTGCAGGAACATATGCTCTTCTGGCTTATGAAATTGCCTGTGATATGGGGCAGTTTGAATGTATCGCTTTTGTGGATGATCAAAAGGAAAAAGCACCGACAGGTGAAATGATTATCGGAAAAACAAGCGATTTATATGCCCTTTCCGCACTGTATACGGATGTAATTGTCGCCATCGGCAATCCTGAGGTTAGAATTAATTTGTTAAATCAAATTAAAGATAGCACTAATCTGCATATTGCATCACTGATCTCGCCGAAAGCGTATGTTGCTCCATCGGCGACTATCGCAGAGGGGACAGTGGTAGAGCCGTTTGCTGTCGTTCATACGCGGTGTGCTATAGAGCGTGGTTGTCTAATCTCAGCAGGCGCGGTGGTCAATCATGAGAGCATTTGTGAGGAAGGCGTTCATGTGGACTGCAATGCGACGATTCCCGGATATAAGACGGTGCCTGCGAAAACGAAGGTATCCTGCGGAACGGTTTTTGAAGATTAATGGCAGAATGGGAGAGAACCATGTATAATAAATTTTTTAAGCGATTGATTGATTTGGTACTGTCCACGATGGGCATCATTGTACTTGCGATTCCTATGGGCGTGATCGCGCTGATTATCAAGATTACAGATCCAGGCCCGGCTCTGTTCAAACAAAATCGCATCGGAATACATAAAAGCTATTTCAATTTATATAAATTCAGAAGTATGAAGATGAGCACGCCAAAGGACTGTCCGACGCACCTTTTGGAAAATCCCGAGCAGTATATTACTAAGATCGGCAAATTCCTGCGCAAGAGCAGTTTAGATGAGCTACCGCAGTTGTTCAATATCTGGATGGGACAGATGTCGGTAATCGGACCTCGTCCTGCACTGTGGAATCAAGATGATCTGATCGCTGAGCGCGACAAATACGGCGCAAATGATGTAAAGCCCGGCTTGACCGGTTGGGCACAGATTAACGGAAGAGATGAGTTGGAAATTCCTGTTAAAGCAAAGCTGGATGGAGAGTATGTTGAAAAAATGAGCTTCGGCTTTGACTGTAAGTGCTTTTTCGGAACAATCACCAGTGTTCTCAAATCCGATGGGGTTGTCGAAGGGGGTACGGGTGAGATGAAGAAGGCGGATAAAGAAAAGAAAGAAGAGACTGTGGCGAAATGAAAAAGATACTGATCACCGGTGCGAACAGCTATATCGGAACATCGTTTGAAAAGTATATCAAAGAGAATTATCCCGGCGATTATGTCGTGGATACTGTGGACATGATTGACGGAACTTGGCGGGAGATGGATTTCTCTGGGTATGACAGTGTGTTCCATGTGGCGGGGATTGCACATTCTGATAACGGAAAGATTAGCGCAGAAAAAGAAAAGCTGTATTATGCTGTCAATACTGATTTGACTGTCGAGACGGCGAAGAAAGCAAAGGCAGAC
>JAFSBP010000416.1 GCA_017437205.1 Lachnospiraceae bacterium | reverse complement strand
TCTCCTGTCGTTTGGCGGGAGTTCGGCGATGAAGAACCGGATGGAAATCGTGGTGAGGTATATTCGCGGATAAAATAACCCCTGAATTTCTCAAAAAACCACTTGCAATCTTGAAAAACCTGTGCTAAAATGTCATATTGTAATAAATTGTACATCCTTGCTCCTTCCAAATGAAGGGGCCAGAGTCCAAAAGGAGGTAAGAAAGCATGAACAAGTATGAATTGTGTGTTGTTCTCAGCGTAAAGCTGGAGGACGAGGAGAGAGCAGCTGTACTGGAGAAGGTGCAGAAGTATATCGCTCGTTTCGGTGGTGTTGTGACCAACGTAGATGAGTGGGGTAAGAGAAAGCTCGCTTACGAGATTCAGAAGATGAAGGAAGGCTTCTACTACTTCATCCAGTTCGATGCTGATGCAGCATGCCCTGGCGAACTTGAGCAGCGTCTTCGCATTCAGGAACCTGTTATCAGATATCTGTGCGTAAAGCAGGAAGCGTAACGTAACGAGAAAAGAGGAGATTTTATGAACAAAGTTATTCTCATGGGAAGATTGACCCGAGACCCCGAGGTTCGTTATTCACAGGGAGAGCGCCAGATGGCGATCGCCCGTTATACTTTGGCCGTTGACCGTCGTGGCAGAAGAGATGCCGGACAGGATGCGCAGGCGGATTTCATTCGCTGTGTTGCGTTTGACCGCGCAGCTGAGTTTACTGAGAAGTATTTCCGTCAGGGAATGCGTGTACTCGTAGAGGGACGTATTCAGACCGGAAGCTATCAGGATAAGGACGGTAAGACCGTTTACACGACCGATGTGATCGTGGAGAATCAGGAGTTCGCAGACAGCAAGGGTGCGTCCGCAGGAAACGATGGCTTTGCAAACCAGAGCTACGGAAACCAGGGTGGACAGCGCTACAGTGGCGGACAGAGCTATCAGCCTCAGTCCAGACCGGCACCCAGCAGTGCGCTTGCAGATGGGTTTATGAACATTCCCGATGGAGTAGATGACGAAGGTCTCCCGTTTAATTAAGACTTTTGATAGGAGGTTTTTGAGATGGCATTCAATAAAGATCGCGGCGATGCACCGGCTAAGAGAAGACCCGGTACCATTCGCAGAAGAAAGAAAGTATGTGTGTTCTGTGGAAAAGAGAACGGCACCATCGATTATAAGGACGTGAACAAGCTGAGAAGATACATTTCCGAGAGAGGCAAGATCCTTCCTCGTCGTATCACCGGAAGCTGTGCAAAGCATCAGCGTGCTCTGACCGTAGCAATCAAGCGTGCAAGACACATTTCCTTGCTGCCTTATACTGTAGAATAATCGCGAAAGCAATTAGCAGTGCAAAAAACACCTGCCATGGCGACCCCGTGTTTACACGGGAGGTCGACAATGGCAGGTGTTTTTTATAGGGCGAATGCCCGCGTGCGGATTGGCGCGAAGCGACAAGACGCTACGTGCACTGCTTTAATACTTCATTGATTTTGTCCACCAATTGTTTTGTCATCACTGCATTGGATTCAATATGTACTTTGTTCTGCCCGACAAACAATGTCATAGAATTCTGGTTTTTTCTAAGACCGGTGATATCCGCGAAGGCATATCGGTGTGTTTTGCCAAACATGGTGGTGTAATCGAACTCGTCATCAGAGACGATGCGGATCGTTTGGTTTTTCCAGCACATAATCGCTGCGATGCCGGCAATGAGACAAATCGGCGCCATGATAATCATGAAGATTTGATTTGTGATGAAATATCCAACGCCCAAAACTATGCCTGCGACCGGTAATACCATTCCGATGGAGAGAACCCGCTCATTCAGAAACATATCTGCTCGGGGTGTGTCGGAATCGGATGTGGCTCCGAGAATTTTTTCAACAAGAGAAGCCATAAGCTTTAAACGCATAGAAACCACCTCGCTTTTTCTTTTATTATAACACAGATGCATGAAATGGGTAAAGATTTATTTATTGTTTCCCTGTCAACGATTGGATTACCGCACTGCGTTGCGTAGCGAGTCTACTTCGTGGTCCTGCAGTTCTAGATACGCTCCTTTTTCTAGACATTCCGGCAGCTTCACCGGCCCCATCGACAGCCGCTTCAGATAAACCACTTCCTTGCCGACAGCATGGAACATGCGCTTCACCTGATGAAAGCGCCCTTCGTGGATGGTCAGAAGCGCCTGATTGTCGGGGAGAATCTGAAGCTTGGCAGGGAGAGTGAGATCACCGTCCCCAATATCTACTCCTGCCTCAAATTTTTCGATGTCATCATCCTCCGCGGACTTATCCAGAATTGCCAGATACGTCTTGTCCACATGACGGCGCGGTGAAAGCAGCCGATGCGCCAGCTCACCGTCGTTGGTGATCAAAAGAAGCCCCTCGGTGTCTTTGTCGAGGCGCCCAACCGGAAAGAGGTCATCACCCTTCGGCACCAGTTCCATTACCGTGGGAAACAGATTGTCCTTGGTCGCGCTCACATAGCCGGCCGGTTTGTGCAGGAGATAGTAGACGAAGCCGCGCAAATTTACCGCTTTGCCACTTGCACACACGATGTCAGAGATCTCGTTAATTTTCTGGTCGGGTGCTGTTGCGGGGGCACCGTTCACCGTAACCAGTTTTTTTCGAATCATTTGTTTTACTTCACTGCGGGTGCCGATTCCGGCATCGGCCCAAAATTTGTCCAGACGGGTCATGAATGTTCTCCTTTAGGAAAAGGGATGTCAATCGCCATGAGCAAGGAAGTCGCCTCGCGATGGCATTTTCAGTTTACAACAAAGCTGAAAAAAAGGCAAGGAGGATAAAAAACACCAGATTAAAATTTTTTTGAAAAATTTTTAAAAAAATTGAAAAAAGGGCTTGCCAAATGGAAAAGAATCGTATATAATACAATTCGTTCGCAAAACAATGGGCTGTCGCCAAATGGTAAGGCACTGGACTCTGACTCCAGCATTTCAAGGTTCGAATCCTTGCAGCCCAGCTAGACACCGCAAAAGCGGTGTCTTTTTTTTCAGGGAACGTTTGATGAAGGAAATTGACGAGGAGACTGACTTATGTTAGAAATCGGTAAGAAGCAAAATTTAAGAATTGTAAAGATAAATCCCCACGGAGCATATCTGGGAGAACCCGGAAATGTGCAGGAGACCGTGCTGCTTCCCGGAAAGGAAATTCCGGAAGGAGCAAAGATCGGTGACGAGGTGGAAGTATTTCTCTATAAGGATTCCGAGGACCGCCTGATCGCGACGACGAAAGAGCCGATGGTTAAGCTGGGGGAACTTTCCGTACTCCGGGTGAAAAATGTGACTGGAATCGGAGCGTTTCTCGATTGGGGCTTGGAGAAGGATCTGTTTTTGCCGTTTAAGGAGCAGACTGGCAGAGTGACGGAAGGAAAGCAGCCCTTGGTAGCCCTTTATGTGGATAAGAGCGGACGTCTCTGCGCGACCATGCGCATTGAAAAATATCTCAGTGCGAAGGCTCCGTTTGAAAAGGA
>JAFSBP010000037.1 GCA_017437205.1 Lachnospiraceae bacterium | reverse complement strand
GCCGCCGCTGCCAGCGCACCGGTGATATCGGAACCGCCACGGGTCAGTACCTTAATCTTTCCATCGGGCAGCGCACCGTAAAATCCGGGGATTACCACACGTCTTCCGGTCGCCTTTTCTTTCAACAATTCATAAGACTTCTCTGTGTCGATCTCGCCGTCAAAGCTGAACTTCAACCACTCTGTCGCATCCAAAAACTCGTAGCCCAGATAATCTGCCATCAGCTTCGCACTGAAATACTCACCTCTGGATACCAGCTCATCCTGAGAGATTCCGTTTTCCAGTTTCTCTCTGAGTGCCGCCAACTCGCTCTCCACGTCAGTCTTAATGCCGCACTCATTGCGGATCTCAATGTAACGGTCTGCGATCATCTGGAAGATGGGATCGCAAGCCACTCCGTATTTAATATGTGCGTGACACAGATACAAAAGATCTGTAAGCTTATTATCCTCTTTAAAGCGCTTTCCGGAAGCGGAAACCACGATCACCTTTCTGGAAGGATCCGCCTCAATAATCGCCTTCACCTTCGCGAACTGCTTTGCATCTGCCATGGAGGAGCCGCCAAATTTTGCTACCTTTAACATATTCTCACCTTTCCTCTATTATAATATGTAGACATTTGTCCTATTGTTTATCTATTTTACCGATTTTAGTCCATAACCGATTATCTGTCAAGTATATCCGTGGGGTTCGTCGAAATTTCTGCATTTCGCCTTATTTTTTAAGGGTTTTAAGCGCTTTCCTCATAAAAATTTCCAAAGCTTTTTATGGTTTCCTGTCGTCTGTAAAAAACGCCGAAAATTGCATGGCAAAAAATACAAATTTTGTCTTGATATTTTATTGACAATTCCACCGGACCTATGCTATAGTTTGTCTTGCGAGGGGAACAACTCTCCTCGTGACAACTGAAAGTTACCCACTTAAGGTAAGGTAGAGTAGGTATTGCGCGTATAGTGTCACCGGATTGAATGGTGAAGGTGAACAAAAGATCGTATCTGCGTTGCAATATTGCATTCGCTACTGCATTAGAGAACACATTCGTGCTTACTAGTGTAGTATCGGATGTGTACCAAACTCTATGTTACTTTTTTTGTTGTTAAGATCAAAAGAGTTATTAACTATCAGTCAAGGAGACATACAGCATGGCATTTACATATCGAGGACTCAAGGCTGAGCTTGCCAGATATATTATCACAGACGAGGAAATCAATCGTCAAATTGAGCGGTTGCGGCAACAGTCTCCCCGAATCATTCCGGTGAAGGATCGTCCCGCCCAGCAGGGTGACGAGGTTGTTCTGGATTACAAAGGTTTTTGTGGTGACGAGCAGTTTGCCGGCGGTACCGCCGAAAACCAGACGCTGGTACTTGGAAGCGGCATGTTTATTCCGGGCTTTGAAGATCAGCTGGTGGATAAGATTCCCGGAGAACAGGTAACCGTATATGTGACTTTCCCCGTGGAATACCATGCAGAAGCACTGGCAGGAAAAGATGCTCGCTTTGAATGTGTGATCCGTGAAATCCGCCTCCGCGAAGAGTACGAGCTTGATGACACCTTCGCCAAGGAGGTAGGTCAGTGTGATACCTTCGAGGAGATGCGTGAGAAGCTGGGCGAAAGCCTTCAGGCATACACCGACGAACGTGGAGAGATGGATCTGCAGGATCGTCTGCTCAGACAGGCGGCTGCCACTCTGGATTATACTCCCGACGAAGATGAGCTGGAAGCGGCTGTGAATGTTCAGATGCAAAATCTGGAAGCGCAGCTGGCAAATCAAGGATTGAATATTGATATGTACTGTCAGTTCATGAATACCAGCGTAGAGGAATTGCGTAAGGACTCCTACCCCGCAGCCGAAATTGCTCTTCGCAACCACGCTGCAGTGCTTAAAATTGCAGAACTTGAGAAGCTGGAACCGAGTTCGGAGGAGATATCCCAGACACTAGCCATGATTTGCCGTCAGAACAACCTGACGATGGACCAGTTGAAGGAAGTTTATGACACCGAATTCGAGGTGGCTGTCATGAAAAGTATTCTTACGAATAAGGTGATGCGTCTCATTCGGGATGAGGCCGATATTACGGTTACGCAATAAATCTCCATGCCTGCTTCGCAGGCAGCACCAGGAATGAAAGCCAGATGCTCCGTGCTGACGCACTCTCGCATCTGCCGCCGATATTCGCACTTTACGCCGCTGACGCAGCCCGTGCTCATACCGGCTTGCCCGTCCAATGCCCATGTGTCCTTACGTGCAAGCACGCAGTCCACATGGTCGCCGTCCGGAGCTTTCACAATAAGTTAGTTTTTCGCCGGATTTCCGGCGGCTAAAATAAAAATTTAATTAATCATTAAGGAGGAATCTACCTATGGCTATCATTTTCGATGAAAATGGCAAGTATGTAGACGAGAAGGGTCTTGTAAGACTGGATCCCACTAAGTTTGCAGATTGGCAGATTGCAGAGGAAGCAGAAAAGTCTCTTCCTCCCGTGGATTATTTCCGTCAGAAGCTGGGTCTTCTGGAAGACGAAATCATCCCTTACGGAAAAACCCCCAAAATTGACTTCATTAAGGTAATGAACCGTCTGAAAGACAAACCCGACGGAAAGTTTATTGAAGTTACCGCTGTTACTCCTACCACCTTTGGCGAGGGTAAGTCCACTGTTTCCCTTGGTCTGATTGAAGGCCTTGGTTACATCGGCAAGAACGCAGGCGGTGCTCTGCGTCAGCCTTCCGGTGGTCCTACCATGAACGTTAAGGGTACTGCAGCAGGTGGCGGAAACGCTCTGCTGATGCCCATGACCGAGTTCTCCCTTGGTCTGACCGGTGATATCAATGATATCATGAACGCTCACAACCTGGCTATGGTTGCATTGACCTCCCGTATGCAGCATGAGCGTAACGGCAGCGATGAGTTCCTGGCAAGAAAGGGACTGCGTCGTCTTGACATCGATCCTAAGCGTATTGAGTTCGGTTGGGTTCTTGACTTCTGTGCACAGAGCTTGCGTAACATCATTATCGGTATTGGCGGACGCCTTGACGGCTTCATGATGGAGTCCAAGTTCGGTATCGCTGTTGGCTCCGAGCTGATGGCTATCCTGGCTGTTGCAAAGGATCTGAAGGATCTGCGCGAGCGTATCGGTAACATCGTTGTTGCTTACTCCAAGACCGGTGAGCCCGTTACCTGTGAGGATCTGGATGTTGCAGGCGCTATGACCGCATGGATGCGTAACGCTATCAACCCGACCATGTGCTACTCTGTAGAGCATCAGCCTGTACTTATTCATGCCGGCCCCTTCGCAAACATCGCTATCGGCCAGTCTTCCGTTATCGCTGACCGTCTGGCACTG
>JAFSBP010000415.1 GCA_017437205.1 Lachnospiraceae bacterium | reverse complement strand
GCTGTAACTGTCAGTTTGCTCTGAACCCTAATAGTTTTGAGTATGCGGTAATCGAGGTTAATCCCCGCGTGTCCCGTTCCTCTGCACTGGCAAGTAAAGCAACCGGTTATCCCATCGCAAAGATTACCACGAAGATTGCACTGGGCTATACGCTCGATGAGATTCAGAACGATATCACGAAGAAAACCTGTGCATGCTTCGAGCCTACTGTGGACTATGTGGTAGTAAAGTTCCCTAAGTGGCCGTTCGAGAAATTTGCCGGCTCCAGCCGCAAGCTGGGTACACAGATGAAAGCAACCGGTGAGGTTATGTCCATCGGTACCAGTTTTGAGATGGCGATTATGAAGGCAGTTCGTGGTGCTGAGATTTCTCTTGACACCATGAACGCAAGACCGGTTTATGACCTTCCGCTCCTAGAGAGACTGAAGATCTGCGACGATAGAAGAATTTTTACTGTATTTGAGGCAATCAAGGCCGGTGTTTCCTTAGATATAATTTACGATATTACCCGTATCGACCGTTGGTTCCTAAACAAGTTTAAGAAGCTCGTAGAGTTTGAGAATTCCTTGACTGAAAAAGGTCTTACAGACGATCTCTATGTTCAGGGAAAGAAAATGGGCTATCCTGATAATGCCCTTAAACGTCTTAGCGGTGCAAAAACGATTGAAAACCACAAACCCTGTGTTTACAAAATGGTGGATACTTGTGGTGCCGAGTTTGACGCGGCTACCCCTTATTTCTACTCAACCTACGACGAATACTGTGAGTCCAGAAATTTTAAGCGCTCCGGAAAACCTGTCGTTATGGTTCTCGGTTCCGGTCCTATTCGTATCGGTCAGGGCATTGAGTTTGACTATTCCTCCGTACACTGCGTATGGACACTGAAGGAGATGGGATACGATGTAGTTATTGTGAACAATAACCCTGAGACCGTTTCCACCGACTACGATACAGCTGACAGACTGTACTTTGAGCCTCTCTGCGAGGAAGATGTAATGAATATCATCGAGGTGGAGAAGCCTGTCGGCGTTGTTGTAGCGTTCGGTGGTCAGACTGCGATCAAACTGACCAAATTCCTTGATGACAACGGCATTCAGATTCTCGGCACTTCCGCAGAGGGTATCGATATGGCAGAGGACAGAGAACGATTTGACGCACTCCTTGAGAAGTTCAATATCCGTCGTCCCAGCGGTATGGGTGTAAAGACGTTACAGGAAGCTCTTGGTGCAGCAAACAGCCTCGGTTATCCGGTTCTCCTTCGCCCTTCCTATGTCATCGGTGGGCAGAATATGAAGATTGTTCACAATGACGCTGAAGTCCGCCAGTATATGGACCGCATTCTGGCGCAAGGGATTGATAATCCTGTGCTTGTGGATAAGTACATGATGGGTACTGAACTGGAGGTAGATGTTATCTCTGACGGTGTTGACGTACTGATTCCGGGTGTCATGCAGCACATTGAGCGCGCAGGTGTACACAGCGGTGATTCCATAGCGGTATATCCTCCCTACAATATTCAGGACAATATGCTTGCAAAGGTAATCGAGTGCTCCGAAAAGCTGACGTTGGCGCTGGGAACGAAGGGTCTTGTGAACATCCAGTACCTGATCTATCAGAATGAACTGTATGTTATCGAGGTTAATCCCCGTGCATCCAGAACAATTCCTTACATTAGCAAGGTGACAGGAGTGCCGATGGTAGATTTGGCAAGCCGCGTCATGATCGGAGAGAAACTCAAGGATCTTGGATATGGCACCGGACTATATAAGGTTCCGCCTTATTATACCGTAAAGGTTCCCGTATTTTCTTTTGAAAAGCTGAATGACGTAAACTCTTATTTGGGACCTGAGATGAAATCCACCGGAGAGGTACTTGGTATCGGAAAGACATTGAAAGAGGCCCTATTCAAAGGCTTGACCAGTGCAGGAATGATTCTGAAGTCTTCACTTCACCATGATAATGTAGGTGTACTCATCAGTGTGAGTCCTCACGACCTCTATGAGATCGTAACGTTAGCGAAGAAGCTGGATGATCTCGGATTTAAGATTTTCGCCACCAATGAGACGGCCGATGCAATCTCCGGACTTGGCATTGATGTGGAGCGTGTCAGCGGAATCACAGAGCAGGATGATGCGTTTAAGCTTCTGGAAAGTGGCAAGATCAACTACATCATTTATACCAATGCTGCGTTTGACATTAGCATCGATGATTACAATCTGCTCCACAGAAGAGCAATGCAGTTGTCCATCCCTTGCTTCACCTCTCTGGACACAGCAAATGCGATGGCGGACATTATTGCCAGCCGTTTTAACCAGACAAACACCGAGCTTGTGGATATCAACAATATGCGTGAGCATAGGCTGAAATTAAAGTTCTCCAAGATGCAGGGAACTTCCGATGACTATATTTTCTTCGAGAACTTTGACGGAGCAATCACAGCACCCGAATCCTTATGTATCAGCATGTGTGACCGCCATAAGGGTATCGGTGGTGACGGCATCTGTCTGATTGAAAAATCCGAGATCGCAGATGCAAAGATACGTATTTTTAACCGTGACGGTTCCGAAGGTAAGATGGCCGGAAACGCTATCCGCTGTGCGGCAAAGTATCTGTATGACAACGGATATGTAAATAAAGATATGATCAATATTGAGACTGGAAGCGGTGTAAAGTTGGTCAAGGTTTACACAATCAACAATAAGGTGACTGCTGCCAGTGTTGATATGGGTAAGGCATCCCTTGAGGCATCAGATCTTCCTACAATACTTCGGATTCGCCGTATTGTTGACCGACCGATGGAGATTGGAGGAAAGACTTACAATGTCACCTGCGTATCCGTCGGAAATCCTCACTGCGTCGTTTTCTGTGATCGTGTAGATAGTGTTGACATTGAGACAGTGGGACCTCTATTTGAGAATGCTCCGATATTCCCTGAGCGTATTAATACCGAATTTGTCCGTGTGGTTAATCCGAACACTCTGAAGATGCGTGTGTATGAGCGTGGAAACGGCGAGACACTTGCCTGCGGTACCGGTGCCTGTGCAGCAGTTGTAGCGGCAGTAGAGAATGGATACTGTAAGAAGGGTGAAGATATCACAGTGAAACTTCGCGGTGGAGATTTGATTGTAAATTACACTGATGAGAGAATCACACTCGAAGGAAAGGCAAAGCTGGTTTACGAAGGTGTGGTAGAGATTTAAACAGTTTACAACAAAAAAAGTTTCCCGTATATTTGAATACGGGAAGCTTTTTTAATTCGGCTTATTTATCAGATAATCTAAAAATTTTGTTGCTAATTCAGTATGTTCTGAATTTACTGTGAAGCCAACGACAATCGGATCAGCTTCCTTCATATACGGATAAAAAATATTTGTCATTTCACACTTGCTAATATCTATCATTACCGGGATAGGTTTTTCCATGGTTTCCGGATGATCGCTGGCCGGAAAAGTGATTTTTTCAGTACTGTCCAAATCCGTATCTTCATTCATTTTATCTAACACAGCCTGATCAATGTAATAGAAGTAGGGCTGATATGCGGCAATCTGTTCCTCGCTTAAGATAGTTGTGAGATCAGCAAAATATTCTGCATACGCAAGAGAAACTAACGTCGATCTCTCGGCAGTGATGAAATCGAGTTCACCAGCCGCAACTTGGACCATTAATATCTGACTTGCAGTATATGTAAGTTCACCGGTACTGTAATTCTCATTTTTCTCACTATCAGATGTATAGTATAAGGAAGTATTTAATATTATTTCATTTTTTTTCGTATCAATTTGCTGTTGAGTCAAAAACTCGGAAATAAATATTTCTTTCTTTTCATCCTCTAAAGAAGAGCTGCTGTTCAGATAAATACCATTTAAAACAACATCTTTAGCTGTCAATGCATTATATACCGATGAAATCACTATAATCACTGCAATCACTCCGATAATGGTGTGCCACTTATAATAATCCCAAAAGTAAGCCCATTTTTCCTGTCTGGTACCGTGCTTTTTCAGATATTCACGCTCTGCTTTAAATTCATCCATTACTGCCATGTTCATTACCATCCTGTCATAATCGTTTGTATTCGCAGTCTAGTATAATCCATCTCAGCAAATAATGCAAATAAAATTCACTGAATTATTCTTAAAAAAGAATAAATTGCCCCTTAAATATGCAAGTAAAGAAATGACAAGATACAATTTATGGTGTATAATGTGTGCTATGAACGAATATGCGAGGTTATTTGGATGAATTTACTCAATATTGAATCAATGTCAAAATCATATACAGAGCGAATGTTGTTCGACCATGCAGATTTTTCACTGCAGGAAGGAGAGAAGGTAGGTATCATCGGAATCAACGGTACCGGAAAATCCACTTTGCTAAAGATTCTCGCAGGGGAGGAAGAAGCGGACAGTGGAACGATTACAGTGGCAAACCATGTTGTAATCAGATATCTCCCCCAACAGCCTATTTTTGATCCGGAGAAAACAGTTCTCGACTGTGTTTTAGCAGATAATTCTACCGAGGAAAACCGTTGGACGCTGGAAAGTGACGCAAAGAGTATGATGACACGTCTCGGCATCACTGATTTTGAACAGCCGGCCGGTCAGTTATCCGGTGGTCAGAGAAAGCGACTTGCACTGATTTCAGTTCTTCTTGCTCCGGCAGATATCCTCCTTCTCGATGAGCCGACCAACCATCTGGATAATAAGATGGCAGAGTGGTTAGAAGAATATCTGAAATCTTACCGAGGATCACTGATCATGGTCACCCATGACCGATATTTTCTTGACAGTGTCTGCAATCGGATTATTGAGATTGATAAAGGACATATTTACAGCTATCAGACAAATTATTCCGGTTTTCTCACCTTAAAGACAGAACGTGAGGAGATGGCAATTGCCAGCGAACGAAAGCGTCAGTCTATTTTGCGTGTAGAATTGGAGTGGATGATGCGCGGAGCGAGAGCAAGGTCCACGAAGCAGAAGGCACATATCCAGCGCTATGAGGCCCTGCGTGATCAAAAAGCGCCTGAGGTGGACGCAAAGCTTGAGCTCAGTTCGATTTCCACACGTATGGGCAAAACTACGGTTGAACTGGAACATATTTGTAAAGCTTATGATAACCGCATTTTGATCAATGATTTTTCTTATATCTTTTTGAAAAATGACCGCATCGGCTTTATCGGTCCTAACGGCTGCGGGAAATCTACCTTGATGAAAATGATCGCCGGGCTGCTTCAACCGGATTCAGGTCAGGTTATCATCGGCCAGACCATCAAAATTGGCTACTATGCGCAAGAAATCTCTTACACGAAGGAAGATGAACAGAAGCGTGTGATCGACTATATCAAAGATATTGCTGAGTATATCCGAACTGCGGAAGGGTTAATCTCGGCTTCATCCATGCTGGAAAGATTCCTATTTCCACCCGAAAAGCAGTACAGTCCGATTTCAAAATTGTCCGGCGGTGAAAAGCGCAGGCTGAACCTTCTTCGTATGCTTGCGGATGCGCCCAATGTAATTCTTTTGGACGAGCCTTCAAATGATCTGGATATCACCACTATGACCATTTTGGAAGACTATTTAGACACTTATGAGGGAATCGTGATCGCTGTTTCCCATGACAGATATTTTCT